>AKKQ01000045.1 GCA_000276965.1 Thiovulum sp. ES
AGAGAGTTTTCTAAGTTTGCAAGTTCAGTTGAATTAGAAGTACTATTTTGAATATTAGTAACAGTAGATTCTAAAACAGAGAGTTGATTTTGAATAGAGTTGTTTGTCTCTTTAACTTTTTGAGAGTATTAAATTCAGAAAGAAGAATTTGAGAAGTTAAAGTTAGATTTTGCTCTTTAATCTCTTTTCGGATAGAAGTGTTTTCATCTTGTAATTTTTGGAAAAGAGAGTTTTCGGATTCCTGAACTTTATTTTCTAGAGTTGTAAAGACAATGGAAGTCTCTTCATTTGTTGTAACCCTTTTACCATTTGTAAAAATTTCTCCAGAAACAGAAATATTTCTATCTGTTACAGAAAACACAGAACTTCTATTACTTTCAGAAGTTCCGTTTCCAACAGAAAAAATATCGTCTTCATTTTCGCTACTAAATTTCCCAACATTTAAATTTTCTTGATTTGCAAATTCTATTTTTGAACTATCAATTTTTCCATCAACTGTAAAATTCGACAGGGACATTTTTTCATTTATTTTATTTTCTAAAATATTGTTGTTTTGTTCCATTTTATTTAAAATATTAGAAACATTATTCTCTAAGTTTTTTCTTACAACTTCCGCATTAAGAGAGTATGGAACAGAACCTAGCAAAATTCTTGGACTCATTTCTTGATTTTCAATTGAAAAAGTCATCCAATACTGTTTGTCAAAAGCTAAGTCGAGATTTTTTACATCTCCTACTTTAATAGAAAAACGACCTCTTAGAAAATTTATTGTCTGTTTTTCTTCCCAAAGCAAAGAACCATCTTCGGCACTATCATAAATTAGTACTGATAATTCTTTTGTCCCTGTGTATCTCCCAGTAACGGAAGAAAGAGAACCTGTGTAATTTATATATTTTTCCAAATCTTCAGCTATTGAAATAACTGAAAGAATAATCAAAAATACTATTTTTTTCATAAATATCCGTTTATATTATTTTTTAAGTATTTTAAGTAATAAAAGTTTCAAACTTTAACTAATTACACGATTAATTTTAATTCTTTATAAAAAATTTCAAGAAAGTTTAGCTTGACACACTAAACTATTTTGATATACTTTCACACAAATTTTCTTAGGAGCATTCTATGGCAAAACATGAATTTCAGACAGAAATTAAACAACTACTAAATTTAATGATTCACTCTCTCTATTCACATAAAGAGATTTTTTTACGAGAACTTGTAAGTAATGGTTCTGATGCGATTGATAAATTAAAACTTCTTTCTGTTAGCGATGAAAACTACAAAAATGTGGAATTCACTCCAAAACTTGAAATCAAAATTTTAAAAGATGAAAGAAAACTTGTAATTTCAGATACTGGAATTGGAATGAATGAAGAGGATTTAGTTGAACACCTCGGAACAATTGCAAAATCTGGAACAAAAGCATTTTTAGAAAACATGAGTGGAGACAATAAAAAAGATTCTCAACTTATCGGACAATTTGGTGTTGGTTTCTACTCTGCTTTCATGGTTGCGGATAAAGTGGAAGTTCTTTCAAAAAAAGCGGGTGAAGAAAAAGCTTTCAAATGGATTAGTGCGGGAGACGGTAGTTACGAAATTATTGAGTCGCCAAAAGAGGGAAATGGAACTGAAATCACTCTACATATTAAAGAGGGAGAAGATGAATACATTTCAGAATATTCAATTGAAAATGTGATCAAAAAATACTCAAATCATGTTCCTTTCCCAATCTATTTAGAAAAAGAAGTTCCTGTTGAGAAAGAGGGCGAAGAAGAACCAAAAGATGGTGAAGAGCCTAAAGAACCAGAAATGACTCGAAAGCTTGAGCAAATCAACAAAGCTTCTGCACTCTGGACACTCTCAAAAGGTGATATTTCTGATGACGAATACAAAGATTTCTACCAGACTCTTGCTCACAGCAGTGAAGAGCCTTTACACTGGGTTCATACAAGAGTTGAGGGAACACTTGATTACAAAACACTTTTCTACATTCCAAAAACTGCACCGATGGATTTATACCGAGCGGACTGGGAAAGTGGTGTAAAACTTTACATAAATCGAGTTTTCATTTCTGACGGTGATCGAGAACTTCTACCAACTTATTTAAGATTTATTAGAGGAATAATTGACTCTGCGGATTTACCTCTTAATGTGTCTCGTGAAATTCTTCAAAACAATAGAATTCTTGAAAAGATTAAATCTTCTTCAGTTAAAAAAGTTCTCTCTGAACTAGCAAAAATCAAGAAAAACGAAACTGAAAAATATAACGAATTCTATAAAGTGTTTGGAAAAACTCTTAAAGAGGGACTTTACACAGACCACGACAATAAAGACAAACTTCTTGATCTTCTTCTTTTCAAATCACTCAATGAGTCGCAAACTGATCTCAAAACTTATGTTGAAAAAATGGGTGAAGAGCAAAAAGAGATTTTCTTTATTAACGGAACAGATGAAAATATCTTGAAAAGTTCTCCACTTCTTGAAAAATTCAAAGCTAAAAATTACGATGTTCTTATTCTTGACGATGAGGTCGATGGAATTGTTTTCCCAATGGTTCAAAACTACACAATTGGTAGTGGAGATGACAAAAAAGAGTTCGCAATCAAACATGTTTCTGATGTGAAATTTGATGACGAAAAAGCTGAAGATAGTGAAGAAAATAAAGCAATTGCTGAAAAAATCTCAAATGCTCTTGGTGAAAGTGTGAAAGAGGTGAAAATTTCTACTTCTCTTGTTGATTCTCCAGTTATGCTTCTTGAAGATAAAGAAGACCAAAATTATATGATGCATCAAATGATGAAACAGATGGGGCAAACTGAAAATCTGCCTGAACTTAAACCAATTCTTGAAGTAAATGCGAAAAGTGAAATGATTCAGAAATTGGCAAAAAGTGAAGATGCTGACCTCATCGCTGATGTTTCAAATACACTTCTTGACCAAGCTAGACTTTATAATGGTGAAGAGGTTCGAGACTCTGTCAAATTTATTGAAAGAATGAACCGAATCGTTTCAAAAGCCCTCTAATCAATTTTGTCGGAGAGATCCGACAATTCCAAACTTAGAAAAACTCTACGAAAAATATTTGTCTTTAACTTTTAAGATCGAAAAGGTATAGGCATTTACAATCCTCTCATATTTTCTTAAAACCTCTTGCATCTTATCTCCAATTAAAAGCAGTGGAAATGGCTCAGCAACAATGCACGGTGTATTTAAAGCACTCATAAATTTCCCATCAGGTGTTGATTTATTTACTGCTTTAATACCTTTGTCCTCAAATCCTGTTCCCGCAACAAAAAATCTCTGAAAATCTTGTGCAATCCCTTTTAAATTCTCATATTTTGAGTTGTATCTAATAGAGACACCATCGCTAAAATCGTTCGTTATGCACTCAAATGAAATAAGCAGATCATATTTTTTACTCTCAACTGCCATCTGCATTCCAACTAAATTTTTCTCTTTAATCAAATGCAAATCAATATTTGCAACTCTCGTCTTTTTTAAAATATCAAAATAGAGTCGCTCTCCAAAAAGAAAATATTTTAAATCGCTATTTTCCAAACCATATCTTAAAGATGATCCATCTCCAAGAATAATCCCAACATTAAACATCTATATTTTTTTCCAAATAAGAATTTTTGATTTTATATTCTAACCAAATTTAATATTTTTTTAAATTCAATTTTTTGTTCAATTTTGGCAATTTTTAGTGAATCAGAATTTAAAAATTCTCCTAAATTACCTTTTTCTGAAATGTAAATATTTGAAATATCTTTAAATAGTCTTTTTTGATTAAATGCAAATTTTCCGCTAATTATTATATTTTGAAAAGAAGCAGGTTCGACTGGATTATGTCCGCCAATTCCATCACGAAAAGCACCGCCAAGAACCACAATATCGGACTTTTTATAAATATCGACAAGAAATCCAACCTCATCGATTAAAATAATATCACTCTCAAAATCTGAGTTTTCTGAAAATCTGGAGCATGATAAATTCTCTTTTTCTGCAAAAACCTGAATCATTTTCCAAACATTCTCAAATCTTTCTCGATGTCGCGGAACAATAAAAAGCCTGTCTCTTTTATTATAGGAACTCAAAATCAACTCTTCATCTCTGCTGTGTGTCGAAGCACCAACAAGAATTCTACGATCTTTCGGAATCTCCAAATTTCGGCTACTCTCAGATTTTAAAAGTTTGATATTTCCTAAAACATCGACATTTTTTGCACCTAGTTTTTGGAATCGATTCTTATCAGCTTCTGTTTGGGCATAAATAAAGTCAATTTTAGACAAAACTCTTTTGTAAAGAGAACGAAATTTATAATATTTTGGAAATGAGTTTTCTGAAATTCTTCCGCTTAGCAAAACTGTTTTTGCACCCCGCTTTTTAAAAATTGCAAAAAGTAAAAACCACAATTCTGCCTCAACAACAACAAGAGTTTTTGGGTTGCCCCGCCAAAAATATAGCAGAGGCTCAAAAGGTAAAAATCGTGTTTCAAAACTATTTTTCCCTGAATTAAAACCAGTATCAGTTGTTGTTGTTAAAAGTATTTTATGCTTTTTGGAAATCTCTTTTATAAAAGGTTTTAGTGCATTAACTTCTCCAAGTGAAGCACCATGAAACCAAATCTTATTTTCTAAATCGACTCTCAAGTTTCGCCAAAAAAAGAAACGAGCGGGAATTGATTTTCGATGTTTTTTTCTCAGAATTGCCGAAAGAATCAAAAAAGGCGATGAGGTCGCCAATAGAGTTGAAAGTAGGATCGTGTAGAAAAGTTGAAACAACTCTACTCTGTTTCAGTGCTTTCAAGATATAGAATTCGTCCGCAGTTTGGACAAGTAATAATCTCTTCACCCCTGATAATTTCAAGATATTTTTGGTCTGCTAATTTGATAAAACAGCCGTAGCAAGATTGTTTTTTTACAGGAACAACTGTTGTTTCCCCTGCCCATCTTCGGATTTTATTGTAGAAAATAATGATCTTCTTCTCTTTAATCTCGGCAACCATCTCATCTCGTTCAACTCTGATTTGTTGATACTGATTGTCAAGATTTTGAAGCTTCTCTTCCATCTCATTTTTTGCTGAAATAGTCTCTTCTTCAAATTGAGCTAATTTTTCCTCTTTGTTTTTCAACTGTGTTTCAAAATTTTCAATCTTCTTTTGAAGAGAAGCAATTTCATTGTTGTTGAATTCAATATTTGTTTTTTGAAGTCCACTTTCAACTTCCAATGCTGTTATTTCTCTCTCTTTTGAGACAGTTTTCATTTTTTGTTGATAATCTTTTTGCTGTTCTCGTGCTTTTGCAATCTCATTTTCATGACTAGCAATTTTTTTGTTTATTTCAGAAATAGTGGTTTTGAGAGAATTGATACTTTTTACAATCTCATCTCGACCATCTTCTACATTTGCATAACTTTTTTTGACAGATTCAATTCTCGGTTCAAAATTTGCAATATCATTATCTATATCTGAAAGTTCAATTATTTTTTGTAGGTAAATATTCACAAACAACTCCGTTAAAAACTAATTTCATATTTTATCAAAAATTAACGACCATGGATATTTAGTTTAAAACTATTAAAAGTTCCAAGGCTTCTACTTTTGTTATAAATTGAAATTTTCCAAGTTCCTGAACTATTTTCATCAAGAAATTTAAGAGAGTTTAGACTCCAACCGCCCTCATAAGTTCCAGATAAGTATCTATCACCATCTGTTAAAACTGACTTTGTTCCGCTCGGAGAAACAAGAGAAATTCGCAAAGCACCAACATCGTAGTGAGTAACATCAAGAACTAATTCGACATGCTCAATTATCATATTTTTAGAAAGTTCTATTTCTGTTGAGGCAGTTCTATATCTTTTCAATTCGAGATCGACACTTTTTTGTGCGGAAAGCTCTTGTTCTTCAGAGAGATTTGTGAAATTTTTGGCAAGTTCAATTGCACCTTTTAAATTTATAATTCCAAAACCGTAATATGGTGAATGCCAAATTCCTGCCCCATTTTGAATCCAGTCATAATAGAAAACATCAGAATTTGTTACAGTCGCAGTTTTTGAGAGAATATATTTCAAATCACGATAAGTTAAATCTGGATTTGCTTCTAAAACGAGAGCAACAGCACCGGAAACAACAGGAACAGCAGAAGAAGTTCCGTTCATATTTCCCGTGTAATTTCCATCAAACTTTTCTAAACCTGCGGTGTAATATTGTTCAAACGAGGTATTCATGTCAAAACCATAATCCCAACCCGTCAAATCTGTTGTGTAAATTCCATTTCCATTTTCAGTATCCCAATCTCCAGCAGGTGCGACAAGAAGAATATTTTCACCAAAATTTGAGTAGTCAGGAACCTCATCGCTCTTTACAACCGCACCAACATTAAAAACATAGCGACTGCCGTGAAGAGTAGAGGAGTTTATATTATTTCCTTCATTTCCACTTGCAAAAACATAGATAATTCCTTTTCCATCTCGACCATTTTTAATTCCGTGTTCAATTCCCCGCATTGATGATGGATCGTCATAAAGTGCATTTGAGTCACTTGCCCCCCAACTATTACTTGAAATATCTACATTTAAATTTCCAAGAGCATCTTCAAAATCTGAGTTATATCCGCTAGAAAAAGCATTAAACCCTACAAGTTTGCTTTCTGGTGCAACACCAACGACCCCTTCACTATTCCAACCTTCCGCACCAATAATTCCCGCACAAGCTGTTCCGTGTGCCGAATCACTTGGAGTATCCAAAAGTTGATAAAAATCAGGTGATGGATTATTACTCCAATCAGAATATCTCAAAGAGTGATTGAAATCAATTTTATCGATGAGGTCGGGATGTTTCGCTTCTATTCCTGTATCCACAACTCCGATAGAGATTCCTTTTCCACGATATTTCTCCCAAACATCTCGTGCTTCCAATTTTGTCAAGTGCCACTGATATTTGTAAATGGGATCGTTTGGAAAATCTCCCATATATTCGCTCACTTCTCCATTTGAGAGATTTTCATCTTCAACTTGTATCTTGTCATGAGAACAATTGTTGTAGCCGGGGTAGCATCCTGCGAAAAGTAGCGGTAAAAAATATATAGATTTCTTCATGTTTTTGATTTTCCTAATTAAAAAGGGGAGAGGAGACTTTTGCAAGTTGTCGGAAAATTCCGACAAAACATTAATCTTCTTCAACCTCTTTTGTTTTAAAGTTACCTAAAAGAGATTCTAATCCGTTTGTAGATTTTTGTAATTCCTCAAAAATTCTCTGCATCTCATCAACTCCCATAACATTCTCTTTGGAAATTTTGTGAATTGAGTGAATTTGATTCATCATCTCTTCCGCATTGTTTTTAACATCGGTCGTAATTGTGGAGCTGTTTTGTGCAACAGTTGTTACTTTTCTCATCGCTCCAACAGTTCTATCCATATTCTCTTCTGTTCTGTGAGAAACTTCAATTAAATTTTTCATCTCTCGAGAATCTTTTGTGATTTCTTCACTCGACGCATTAATTCCTTCAACAATTGTGCTGATATTTTTGTTGATTCTAACAAGGTCATTTTGAGTTCGTTCAGAAAGTTTTTGAACCTCATCGGCAACAACAGAGAAACCTCTTCCTTTATCACCAGCATGGGCGGCTTCAACCGCAGCATTAATTGCAAGTAAATTCGTTTCATCAGCAATTGTCGCAATCGCAGTTAGAATTTCTTCGCTATCTTTTGCCTCGTTTTTAAGAGCAGAAAGTTTTGAAGCAAGAACTTCTTCAGATTCAGAATTTGAAGCTAGTCTTTTCATCATGTTATAAATATCTTTTTTTGCGAACTCAATATTTTTGTTTGCATTATTGATTTCTTCTTCAAGAGAATTCAAATTAATCACAGTTGCAAAAAGTCGTTGTTCCATTTTTGTCCAAGTTTCTGAAGCACCTGAAACAATTTTAGCTTGATGTTTAACTCTGTTTAAAATATCTGAAGAAGTCTCAATTAACTCTTGCGACATTTCACTATTTTGTCTAGCAGTCTCTTTTGATGAAACAACAATATCATGAACTTTATCAATAAATTTATTAATGTAATAACTAACTTGACCAACTTCATCATATTTTTCTGGATGATGATCTTCACAAGCTTCATAACCTTTACAATTTAATCGCTTTGTCAAGTCTCCGTTTCCAGATGAAAGCTCTTTTGTGAGTTCGATGAGGTGCAATAGTGGTTTAAAATTTAAATGAACAATAACAAAAAGAATTATCATAACGATTGTCATAAGAACTATTACAAGAGCAATAAACGAGTATGAAATTGAGAGAGATGAATCTACATTTTTCTGGAATTTTTTAAGTGGCTCACCAAGAAGATAAAAACCGACAACTTCACCGCCACTATCTTTTACTTCTTGAAAAGTTGTAAAAAATTCACTTGTTAAATAGTAACCATCTCGGAAAAGTTTTCTATAATTTACACTCTCAGCAAACTCAACAGTATCCAAATCAAACCACTTCATATTTGCTACATAATAGTCTCCAATTTTTTTGTTTCTCTCTAATTTTGGAGATATTTTTGCAGAGTGTTCGTTTAAAAGAAGCATAAAACGATTTCCATCTTTTGTAAAATCACGACTCACACTACCAACACCTTGAAGAAACTCAATAGAACCAATATAGTTTTTTTCAGCATTGAAAATTGGAGAAATACCACGAATCATAAAACCAATATTTCCAACTTCTAAAACAACAGACGCTTTGTTTGTTTTTCTTACAAATTGGAGAGATTTTCGGAAAGATAAGTCATCGCCAAATTTCTCTTTTTTCCAACTCCGCACAAACGATTTCGTATCAGCTGTATGAACATGTGCCTTAATCCCCTTGAAATTAGAGTTGTTTTTATAAAAAGCTCCGATTTTTTTCAACTCTTTAAAAGCTAATTCTCGATCGTTTTTTTCAATTGCATCAATAATTTTTCCGTTTGAAGCAAAACCAAGAACATTTGTAAGACCAATATCTTTTTTCTTGTTTATTCTCGCCTCTAAATCTCGAAAAAGCCTATCTTTTGCCTCAACAATTGCCTCTTCTTCCATTTGAGAATTTGTAATGAAAGTGAATAATAGTGAAATAGCAATTCCAACTGTTCCAATTATAAAAGTGGAAACTAGAATCTTTCCTTTAATGGTATTAAACATTTTTTAACCCTTTTTTAAGTTGTGATCGGGGAAACCCCGATTTGTAAAATTATGAGTTCACAACCTCATCGCATCTACTACAAAGTTCATTTTCATTTTCAGCTCGGTGTTTCCAACATCTTGGACATCGATGTTTTGAACCGAGAATTAGTGAAAAGTTCTCATCTCCAATTTGAAAACTAGCCATTTTTTCATCTTCGTCATGTCGTAAAACTCGACTCACAAGGAAAAAGTCTTCCGCTTCAGTTCGGTCAAGATTTTGAATAGTTTCCGAATTTGTATAAAGAACAAGCTCAAGAGAGTTTTTGATTTTTTTCTCTTTCTTAAGTTTATCAATTTCCGTATTAACTTTTTCACGAACTTTCACCAAATAATCTTCAGCAAAATCAGACTCAACTTCAGGTAATTCAGTATAAACTAAATCAAAAATATCTTCACTTTCACCTCTCACAACTTTTGGTGCATATTCCAAAATTTCGTCCGCTGTGTAAGTCAAAACTGGAGCAATTAAGCCAAGAAGAGATTTTAAAATCATCGCCATCGCACTTTGTGAAGCAGTTCGGTGAGTTGCCTCTTTTCCATCGCAATACAATCTATCTTTACATAAATCCAAATAGATTCCTGAAAGATCATTTGTTACAAAATTTTGAAGATTTGAGAATCCTCTAGCAAATTCATAATCTCCAAAATCGCTGTGAGTTTGAGCGAAAACTTTTCGAGCTTTTGCCAAAATCCACTTGTCTAAAATTGACATTTCAGAAATCGGAGTGAGTTTCTCTAATCCGTCAATATTTGCAAGAAGGAAACGGAAAGTATTTCGTAATTTTTTGTATTGTTCAGCAGTCTGTTTCAGAATTCCGTCCGAAATTTTCAAATCATTTTGATAATCAGAAGTTGCAACCCAAAGTCTCAAAATTTCGCTTCCATACTGTTTTAAAACTTTGTCAGGAGCGATAACATTTCCTTTTGACTTACTCATTTTTTCACCTTTTGCATCAACAGTGAATCCGTGAGTTAAAACAGATTTGTAAGGAGCTTTTTTAGAAACTGCACCGCTTAAAAGGAGTGAGCTTTGAAACCAGCCTCGATGTTGGTCTGAACCTTCAAGATATAAATCCGCCTGATATGAACCAGCATCGTAATTTAGAGATTTGAGAACAGCATTCCAAGTCGAACCAGAATCAAACCAAACATCTAAAATATCAGAAACTTTTTCAAGTTCCGCAGGATTTAAGCCACTTGCAGGATTTACGAAATACTCAATCGGTTTTGAATACCAGACATCAGTTCCCTCGTTTTCAAAAATCATCGCAATAAAGTTTAGGACTTTTTCGTCAAGAACAACTTCACCAGTTTTTTTATTTCGGAAAAGTGCAATTGGAACACCCCAATCTCGTTGTCGAGAAATACACCAATCTGGTCGCCCATCAACCATAGAACCGATTCGATTTCGACCAGTTTGTGGATAGAATTTTGTTTTCTCGATTTCAGATTTTGCAATTTCTCTAAGAGAATTTTCGCTATCCATTGAGATAAACCACTGTTTTGTCGCTCGGAAAATTAGTGGGGTGTGAGACCGCCAACAGTGAGGATATGAATGTCTCATTTTTGAGTGTTTTACAAGTGAATCGCCAAGAAGTTCTAGGATTTTTGGATTTGCTTTAAAAATATGTTCACCAACAAACTCTTCTGGTAAAAGTCCCAATCCTGAAACAGTTTCATCAAAAGTTCCATTTTCCGACACAGGCATAATCACATCTAAATTGTATTTTAGACCAATTCGGTAGTCATCTTCACCATGCCCTGGGGCTGTATGAACTGCACCCGTTCCTGATTCCAAAGTAACATGATCACCAAGTACAATTTTTGAATCCCGACCATTCAATGGATTTTTAGCGATGAGGTTCTCAAGATTTTTTGGATCGATTTCTCTCTTAATCTCTTGTGAAATAAAATCAAGTTTTGGAAGTAGCTCTTTTGCGACAATATACCCATCACCGTTTTCAACATAGACCTCATCGGGATTTAATGCGATTCCAACATTTGCGGGAAGTGTCCAAGGAGTAGTTGTCCAAATTATGATTTTTGCATTGATTTCAGGAACTTCAAAAGCAACAAAAATTGAATCAGACTCTTTCTCTTCATATTCAACTTCAGCTTCAGCAAGTGCTGTTCTTTCAGCCCACGACCAAAAAACTGGTTTGCTTCGCTCAACAAGTAAATTCTCTTTTGCAACTCCAATCAGTGTCCGATAAATATTTGCCTCGAATTTGTAATCCATTGTCAAATACGGATTTTCCCAATCTGCAACAATTCCCAAAGATTTAAATTCGTCTCTCTGAATATCTACAAACTTTTTTGCATGACTTCGGCAAAGTCCCCGAATTTCCTCTGTTGTTTTCTGCTCTTTTTTAGCTTTTCCACCAAGTTTTTTTTCAACTTGCTGTTCAATTGGCAAACCATGACAATCCCAACCGGGAGTGAAACGGATTTTTTTCCCATCAAAATAGTTGTATTTGACGATGATGTCTTTCAAAATTTTGTTTAGTGCATGTCCGATATGAGTGTGTCCATTTGCATACGGAGGTCCATCATGAAGTGTGAAACTCTCTTCGGCAAACTCTCGATTTTTTTTCATTTTTGCATAAACATCTTTTTCAAACCACTCTCTATATTTTTGTGGCTCTTTTTGTGGCAAACCACCTCTCATTGGAAAGGCTGTTTTTGGTAAAAGTATTGTTTCTTTATAATCCATATTAAATTCTCAAATTTTTATGTAAGTATAACTTTCTTGGGAATTTTCTCTTTTGGTAAAATCAAAAAAAATGAAACGGGAATGATTTTAAGATTTTTTCTTTTAACTGTTGTGGTATTTTCTCCGCTTTTTTCACTTGACCATGCGATGAGGTTGAAAATGGAGGCTGAGTCAAAAGTGGCACTCGTTGTTGGAAATAGCGAATATTCCAAAAGCAACTATTTCGACAAATTACCAAATCCGACAAATGATGTTCGGGAAATTTCGAGGAAACTCAAAAGTTTAGGTTTTGCAGTTATCGAGGGACACAATCTTTCGGAAAGTGAATTAAATCGAAAATTGAAAATGCTCTACTACAAATTGTCAAAAAGTGAAAAAGGGGTAGGGCTTTTCTATTTTGCAGGACACGGGGTTGAATTTGGTGGAGAAAACTATCTAATTCCGAGTGATATTTCACTGGATAAAAGAGATGGATTACCAATTTTTTCGACTCAACTCTCACCGATTTTGTCAAAAATGAATGCAACGGGAAAACGGTTGAACATTGCAATTATTGATGCATGTCGGGAAAATCCGTTTGTGGAACAGCCATCGAGGGGAGCAAAAATCGGAGGTTTGGTGAATGTTCAGGCGAGTGGGACTTTTGTGGCATATTCTGCGGAGAGTGGAAAAGTTGCAAATGACGGAACGGGACAACTCTCACCGTTTGCAAAAGCACTTTCAGAAAATATCGAAACTCCACAATCTATCGAGTCGCTATTTAAAAAAGTTCGGGTTTCAGTGAAACGGGAGACGGACGAAGAGCAAATCCCAACAACTTACAGTTCAATTGATGGAGAGTTCTATTTTAAATTGCCGAGTGAAGATGATCTGAAACAAGTTCAGATACAACAAGTTCAAAGACAAAATGACAAACCAGTTTCAAAGAAAAATCGGATTTATGTTTCAACAACTCCGAGTGATGCAAAAGTGAGAATTTTGAATATTCGACCAAAATATTACAATGGAATTGATTTGAAAACAGATAAAGCACTTCTCGAAGTTTCAAAATCTGGTTATAAAAAATATCTGAAATGGCATCGAAATTTGGGTGATGAGGTCGTTCTTTCTGTTGAACTTGAGAGAAAAGCTCTGAAACAAGTTCAGAGGGAAACCCCGAAAAACGAAAATACTGAACTTGATTCAGTATGGATTGACAACGAACAAAATTTGATGTGGCAAAAATACAAAGGAAAAGAAAGAATTAATTGGAACAAAGCAACAAACTATTGCAAGAATTTGAAACTTTCTGGTTTTTCAGATTGGAGATTGCCAACTCGAACAGAGGCAAAAAATCTTTTGACTGAATATTATGTAGAGTTTGATAATTATGAAAATTGGAAAAAATGGTTTGATAAAAACAAACACAAAAGAAACAATAATAAGTTTTTAAATAACAAAATTTCACAATTTTTACCAATTTTTATATGGACATCAACAATAAATAAAACTTATAGTTCCCCTTCTTGGATTGTCGATTTCTACGATGGACGCGACTATTGGCGCAGTCAGACGAGCGATAACTTTGCTGTTTGTGTCCGTGACTTATAGCCCCGTATCAAGTACGGGGTTCTGTTATTGTTAAATTTTGTGATTTGATGTTTTTTACCGTCCCGTTTTGGGACGGGCTTTCCACTGAAATAAATTCAGCATAAACTTTCTGTATCCCTGAACTTGTTTCAGGGTCATTTCAGGACTTCTCAATTTGACAAAGTGATAAAATTTTAAAAAGTCAAAAGGGGATTTTTGGAACAAGAAAGCCTAATTAAAAAAACTTGTAAAGAATTGGGAATTACTCAAAAAGAATTGGCAGAAAGAATCGGATTCTCAACAACATCAATTTCAAAATGGAACAAAAAAATAAATGGAATTCCAAAAAATGTTGAAAAAGTATTAAATTTGCTAGTTGAACATGAATTATTAAAAAAAGAGTATGAACTTTTTAGACAAAGAATACTAAGATAGAAATAAAAAATTTAACTAGATTAAATAAAATATTGATTTATTTAAAAAATTGGGTAAAATCCTCATCGAAAACAAAGAGAAGTTTGGTTGCTTATCTCTTTATTCTCATAACTTCCAAAAATAAAGGCTATTCGTGAAAGAAGACATCATTATAACAGAGATTTCAAGATAAAAAAATCTTTTTTGACAAACAGGGAAACGAACTCTATTTAAATGCTACAAAAACGGCAAAAGAGTTTGGGAAAAGACTCGACAAATGGAAAGAGAGTCCGCAGACAATCGAATATATCGAAGCCTTAAACCGTTCCCCTAAATCAGGGAAACGATCGAATTGGATTATTGTTCGTCAAGGTGGAAATGCCAGAGAACAGGGAACTTGGATTCATAAAAACTGTAAATTTTAGTTTTGCTCGTTGGCTTGATCCATATTTTGCTGTTTGGTGTGATGAAGTGATTGAAGAAATCCTTTCAACTGGTTCTTATTCTTTGCGAAAAGAGGAGAAATTTAACTACTCTGATTTGATTTCTGAAACAAAAGAAGTTTTACGACTTATCGACTTGATGAAAGATTTGAGTCCGCAAGAAC
>AKKQ01000046.1 GCA_000276965.1 Thiovulum sp. ES
ATTGTGTCCGCACCATACTTTTGAGAAACAAGAGCTTTTTCAACTTCACCATCAATATCACTAGAGAGAGCTGAAGAACCAATATTGCTATTGATTTTACATTTTGTAGCGAGACCAATTGCCATAGGTTTTAAGTTTTTATGATTTACATTTGCGGGAATTATCATTCTTCCTCGAGCAACTTCACTACGAACAAATTCAGGGTCAAGATTTTCAATTTCAGCGATGTATTTCATTTCGCCAGTAATTTCGCCCT
The DNA here is from genome assembly GCA_000276965.1 of Thiovulum sp. ES. Classification (NCBI taxonomy): domain Bacteria; kingdom Pseudomonadati; phylum Campylobacterota; class Epsilonproteobacteria; order Campylobacterales; family Sulfurimonadaceae; genus Thiovulum; species Thiovulum sp. ES. Next base: position 257 of record AKKQ01000046.1, read on the forward strand.
TTTTTGCATAGAACATTTGAGTTCTAACGGGATCATTTTGTCGAGCTTCTAACCACTCATTTCTCATTGTTTCTCCTATTGAGTAAATTCCGCTGTATTATATGGGAAAAAAACAAAATAGTTTTTTAAATAAAAACCAACAACAAAATTGCTTAAGAAAAGATATAAAAGTCGCTATAATAAAAAATAATAGAAACAAAGGATTTCAATGAGTTTTTCAAAGCAGAAAGAGAATGCAATTCAAAAGGTTAGAGAAAATATCTGGGGACTTTCAGAACTCAAGCAGTTTAAAACTGATCGAGATGTTGCGATTGAGGCTCTTAAAGCTCACGGCTCAAGAGTTTTTAGTCAAATTGATGACTCTTTGAAAAATGATAAAGAGATCGTGCTTCTTAGCTTGGAAAATTATCGAAATTTAGAGAGTCATGAACTTTCAAAAGATGAAGATATTCAAAAAGCCTATGTTGAATCTCTCGAAAAACATTTTAATGAGAATTTAATTATCGCTCTTCGTTCCCTCAAAGAAAATAGCGGAAATTTTGTGAAACTTGAAGAAGATATTGTTAAAAAGCACTGGAATAGCAAAATAAGTTTGGAAAATTTGTACAACTGGTTTGTTAAAAAAGGTTTAGAGGATCGATTACCAAATCGTAATCAGTTTAGAATAGATCAATTGCATGAAAATATTGAAAAAGTAAAAGATGAGATTACAAATAATAAGAATGACTTAAAATCATATTTTGGAGAGAATGAGTATGATTTTGGTCGTTCTCAATGGAGTGTGCGAAATCATTTTGAGAATGTTGTTAATGCTTATGAAAAATATATTTCTTTAAAAGATAGTCTTGAAAGTGATATTGAAAAAGTTAAAAAAGAGGATTACGATTTTGAATTTCTTCTTGATGTAAAAGAGATCGACTTAAGCAACAGTGAAATTTATTCTCTGCCAGAAGATTTTAAATTATTCGATTCCATTAAAGAAGTGAATGTTTCAAACACAAAAATTACAAAAATTGATCTAGAATTTGACAGCTATGCAAAACCATATTTTGATATTCGTGGAACAGGCATTGAGATTTCAAAGGAACTTTTAGACCTTTATCGTGCAAACTGTTCTGCAGAATTAAATGATATTTCACTTTTGGATGCAATTCGATTTCAAATTGGAGATATGAGCGGGAGAGATGTCGTTGATGAGTATAATATTGATTATGATCGTGAAGATGAAGGTGTCTATTATTAAAAAATTGTCGGAATTTCTCCGACAAAAAACCTAATTCAAATTTAGAAGTTTTAAAGCACCTGATCCAATCATTCTGTCTGAAAGAGAGTTTCCGATATTTTCCCAATTTTTTGTTGAGCCAATAATCGTGTCTCGAAGCAGAGATTTTCCATCAATTGACCCAACTACTGCTTTTGTAATAATTGTGTCATTTTCAAGAACTGTCGCATTTACCCCAATTGGCACAGAACAGCTACCTTGTAATTTTCCGACAAATTGTCTCTCAATTCCTGTTTCAATAGTTGCGACCTCATCGCTTAAAACAGAAACAAGTTTTACAATTTCAGGATCACCAGTTGTCTCAATAGCTAATGCACCTTGACCCATTGACGGAATCATTTCGCTGATTTGAATGTTATATACAAATTTCACTTGTTTTTCTAAATGAAGTCTATTTATTCCCGCAGAAGCAAGAATAATTGCATCATACTCACCAGCTTTCAGTTTTGCAATTCTTGTATTTACATTTCCGCGAAGTTCTTTGATTTTTAAGTCTGGTCGGAGTGCAAGAATTTGAACTTTTCTTCTCAAACTTGTAGTTCCAACAACAGCACCATGTGGAAGTTCATCAATATTCTCATATTTTTCAGAAAGCAAAGCATCTCGCACATCTTCCCGTTCAGTAATTGCGGAAATTTCAAAACCTTCAGGTAATTCAAAAGGCATATCTTTTAAACTATTAACAGAAATATGGGCTTCTCCCCGACTCATTGCATCTTCTAGCTCTTTTGTAAAAAGACCTTTTCCGCCAATTTCTGCTAATGGTTTATCAAGAATTTTGTCGCCAGTCGTTTTAAAAATTTTTAACTCTATTTCCAAATCGTCGTAGTGTTCTAAAAGTCGCTCTTTGACATATTCAGATTGCCAAAGTGCCAATTCACTACCTCTTGTTGCAATTGCAATTTTCATTTTAACTCCTTAAATATTTGTCTAATCTCTTCATCAATTTTAGATGGTTTTGCACCGATGAGGTGAGCAAGTAGAATTTTTGCAGTAAAAAGTTTCTCATCTTTTCGGAAAATCTCTTGATTTAAAAGAACTGAAGCCCCACCCATTTTTAAAAGATAAGTCTCTACTTTTAAATTGTCGCCAAATTGTGCGGGTTTTAAATATTCGGCTTCTATTTTACGAACGACAAAATGAGAGTTTCCGCTAATTGGAGAAATTCCTCGCTTAAAAAAAATCTCACTTCTTGCTCTTTCGCAATAATTTAAATAGGTGGAGTGGTAAAGGAAACCACTCACATCAGTATCTTCGTAATAGACTCGGAATTCCAAATTAGAGTCTTCCGCCTTCATACATTGCTCGTAATCGCTCTTTCTCTTTTTCCCGTTTGTCTTTTTCCGCTAACATTTTTCGGTATCCATCAACACTAAATCTGAACCAAATTAGAGTTGGAGATGCTACAAAAATTGAACTATAAGTTCCAACAACTACACCAACAAGCAGAGTAAATGAGAAACCGTTAATAATTTCGCCACCGAAAAGATAGAGAGTTAAAACAACAAAGAAAGTTGTCAAAGAAGTTAGTGTTGTTCGAGAAAGTGTAGAACTTACTGACTCGTCAATAATACTTGAAAGCACAACACTTTTATATTTTACAAGACCTTCACGAATTCGGTCAAAAACAATGATTGTGTCATTCAGCGAATATCCTAAAATTGTCAGCAATGCAGCGAGTGTATCAAGATTTACTTCGATTTGGAAAAGCACCAAAGCACCAAGAGCAATTGAAATATCATGAACAAGTGCAAAAATTGAAGCAAGTGCAAATCTCCACTCAAAACGGAATGAAACATAAATAAGAATTCCAACCATAACAAGAAGAAGTGAAGTCAAACCTTTTTCACGAAGTTCTCCACCAACTTTTGCCCCAACCATATCGACTCTACGAATTTCAAAATTTCCAGTTTCAGATAATTTTTCAAAAACAACATCACCCAAGTCTCGCGATAAATTTCCCGATGAGGTCTTTACTTTAATAACAATTTCATTTGGAGATCCAAATTCTGTTATTGAAGCTCCATCAAAAATAGAGTCGCTTGAAAGTTTTTCTCTAATTTCTGAAAGTGGTGCTTCTTTTTCATATTTGACTTGCACAAGTGTTCCACCCGCAAAATCAATTCCGAAATTTAGACCTTTTGCATAAAGTAAAAAATATGAGAGTGCCATAAGTGAGAGTGAAAGAAAAAGCATGTATTTGCTTTTCGCCATAAAACGGTAGCTTTGTCGATTTTTAAAAAATTCCACTATTTACTCTCCACATTTAAAATAAGATTTTTTTCAATCAGTTCATTGGCATCGCCATCAAAAGAGAGAGTCATAAAATATTGCATATAAAGTTTCATCAAATTGAGATATTTCTTATCTTTAGTTTCTGCTGAGAAATTGATTTGACTCACTTCGTCATTTAATAGAAATTTTTTGATTTCAAGTCCGCTTTTTTCTGCTAAATTTCCCATAGGTTTTAATTCTGAGACAAATTTTTCTAACATGTTTTCAAATTCTTGTTGAGAAACTCCCTCTTTTTTCTGGATTTTAGAGAGTAGATTTTTAAAATCGGTATTTTTTTGGAAAGCAATTTTAAAATTTTTAAGATGAATATCTTTTTCATCTTTTCCTTTAATATCAATTCCTAAAATAACAGCAATAGCAGAATCTTCAATTTTAAGTTCATTTAAATTCAAGAATTTTTCTTCACCAACAATTGAGAATGAACCAAAAATATTCACATCTGCTTTTGTATTTCCGACCTCATCGAAACCAGAATTTTCAGTAAAAGTGATTTCAGAAAAATCGAGTTTGAAAGGAAGTGTCCCATTTTTATCTTTTGCGAAAATTGCAAAGTCGTATAAATCTTCAATTGAAACATTTTCGATTTTTGCAACGACTTTATTTTCTTCTAAAATCTGAACTTTTTGAATATGACAAACTGCTTTTTGAACACCAAAACATTGAACTTCTTCATATTTTATATTTTCATGTTTTGCGAGTTCTTTTTTTAACTCTTTTGCAATTAGGCTCTGTTTGTAGTAAATTCCACCAACAGCAAAAGAACCAAAAATCAAAACAGCAAGAAAAATCTTGAATGCATTAGTTCTTTTTGGATTTGATACCAAAATAAGCACCTCCTCTTTTTGAAATTGAGACTGCAAAACTTTCATAAATTCCACGAGTTCCAAGAATTGCTGTTAGCATCGATGCCAAAATACCGATTGAAATTGTGATTGCAAAACCTTTAATTGGTCCATTTCCGTAAGCATAAAGAACTATCGCCGCGATTAGAGTTGTGATATTTGCATCTAAAATTGCAGTTGTCGCTTTTTCATATCCTTCAGAAATCGCTTTTCCGACACTTTTTCCGCTATAAATTAGTTCCCGAATTCTCTCATTAATAATTACATTTGCATCAACTGCCATTCCGACCGTCAAAACAATTCCTGCCATACCTGGTAATGTAAGAGTCGCACCAAAAAGAGACATCACGGCTAAAATAATGAAAAGATTTGTAATAAGTGCAATATTTGAAACAACTCCCGCCATTCTGTAATAGAAAATCATAAAGAAAATTACAAGTAAAAATCCTGCGATAAGTGCAATTGTTGCCGAACGAATTGAGTCCGCACCGAGTGAAGGTCCAACACTCCGTTTTTCTAAAACATAAACAGGAGCAAGTAATGCACCACTTCGGAGAGCAATTGCTAAATCTTGAGCTTCCTGAAGTTGAAAATTACCAGAAATTTGTCCAGAACCACCACCGATTCTTTCATTAATTACGGGAGCAGAAAAGACTTTTCCGTCAAGAACAATTGCTAGTCGATTTCCGACATTTTTACCAGTGAAGTTTCCAAAAATTTCAGCACCGAGAGTATCGAGTGAAAAAGTGATGACAGGTTGTTGCATATCGTTAAAAACAACATTTGCATTTGTTAGTCTAGCACCATCAAGAATTGGAACAGCTCGAACCAGATATTTTATCTCTTCATCAGCAACATCAGAAAAAATAGAATCGCCATAGGATTTTGCACTTCGGTCATTTAATAGAGCAACTTTTGCTTGATGTCGTTCATCAATTGCCATTAAATATAGTTGTGCAGATTTTGCGATGAGGTCTCTCGCTCGTTGTTCCTCTTCCGCACTTTTAATTCCAGGTAACTCAACAAGAATTTTATCTTCACCCTGTTTTGCAACTGTTGGTTCAGATAATCCAAATTGGTCAAGTCGATTCCGAATTGTCTCAACCGCCTGATTTAATGCCTGTTCCTTAATTGCTTTACTACCTTCTGGAGTAATTTCAATTTTAAAAGTATCTCCGTCTTGTGTAGTTTTAAAATTACTAATTTTTTTTAAATACTCTTCTAATTTTGTTTTGTCATCAGAATCTAAAAATATGAAAGAGACACTTTTTTTTTCAATATTTATTTCATCAATTAAAATGTCATTTTTGTCTGCAAAATAGTTTAGGCTTGTTGCGATGGATTTTGTTTTTGAATAGATAGCTTCTTCGCTTTTAATTCCGAGAAGCATATGGAGACCTCCTTGGAGGTCAAGACCGAGATTTACTTTCTGTCCGCTTTCTGTTTGTAAAAGCGATGGAACTGAAAAGAAAACCCCGAATATTGTCGCAAAAAGTAAAACTGTAATCCGAAAATTAACTTTCATCTTCTACTTTTCTTAAAACAGACTCTTTGTCTAATTTAACCTCAACATTTGCATCAAGAGAAACTCGAAAAAACTCCTCTTCAACTTTTACAACTGTTGCAATTAAACCGCCGTTTGTAACGATTTTATCACCTTTTTTAAGCCCTTCAATCATCTCTTTATGTTTTTTAACCTGCTGTTGTTGCGGTCGAATCACAAGAAAATAGAAAATTGCAAATAAGATAATTAGTGGTAAAAAAGATGTTAGTAGATTTTGTTGCCCTTCCAAAAAGAGTCCTTTGATATTTTTGGAAATTGTAACACATTGAATAGTTCCATTGAGAGTTGATAGAACATATTTTTAATAACTATTTCTTAAAATTCTTATGCATGAAAGCAAAATAGTTGTCGGAGAGACCCGACAATTTAAAGGAGATTAAATATTCTTAATTTTGCACTTCTGCTTCTAGGATTTTCTGAAACTTCATCGTTTTTTGCGACTATTGGTTTTTTGGAAAGCGGTTTGCCTAATTGATGATTATCTCCGCATGTGCATTGAATTGCTTCAGGAGGACAAATACAACTTTTTGACCAATCACGAAAGGTATCTTTAACAATTCTATCTTCTAAAGAGTGAAACGAAATAATTCCAACTTGAGAATTTTCCAAAGTTTTCAGAGAATTTAAAAGTGTTTCTAACTCTTCCAATTCACGATTTACCTCAATTCTGATAGCTTGAAAAACAAGAGTCGCGGGGTGAATTCCTCCACTTTTACGACCAGAATTTTGCTCAATGAGAGAAGCTAATTCTAAACCGCTTTCAATTGGTCGGTTATTTACAATTACTCTTGCGAGTTTTTTGCTGTTTTTGAGTTCGCCAAAATCTCGAAAAATTTCATGAAGACGAAATTCAGAATACCGATTTACAACTTCATTTCCGGTCAAATTTGAGTTTTGATCCATTCGCATATCAAGGTTTGGAGAGTTGAAAGAGAAACCCCGATCGGTATTGTCAAGCTGTAAAGATGAAACACCAATATCTGCTAAAACTCCTAAAATTAGTAAATCTGGGAAAAGTGTTTTTGCTTCTTCTATTTTTTCAGAGAAAGTTCCATGAAGAATTTTCACTCGATTTCCAAATTTTTTTAATCGTTTTTTTGAAAATTCTACGGCTGTAATATCTTTGTCAATTCCGATGAGGTGCAAATTTGGTGAATTTTCTAAAATCGCGGAGGAGTGTCCTCCGTAACCAAGAGTGGCATCAATAAAGACACCGCTCTTTTCTGTTGAGAAAGCCTCCAAAACTTCACGAAGAAGAACGGGCTTATGTGGAATATTTTCCAAATTAGTTATTAATTGGAAGAGTTGGGAGTTCTGGAGTGTCTTCTCCTGTAACTTCTGTTCCTGCTGTTGGTAAAAATTCTCTTTCAGAATTCAAATCAGCTACACATCGGATATATGCAGAATCAGAAAGCAGAGGGTAGTTATTTCGACCATCAGCAAATTTAACAGTCCAAGCTCGATCTTCACCAAATTTTTCTGTTGAAGTCCAATAATTTAGTAAATCACCATCTGTAACTTCAGGAATATTTTGGAAATGTCCATAAATTTTTGCTGGTTTGTCTAAAACTTCTGCAAAACCTGGAGCACCAATAGCTGTTGCATCAGCAGTTTCAATAACTGTTTGATTCTGTTTTGAGTGATCAACAATTGAGAAAAGTTCTCGGAAAGTTGGTAATCTCCAATCTTTTCCGTCTAAATCTAAATTCGCACAATGCATTTCAGCTTCTTCATAATTTAACTGAACAAGAACACTATCAGTATCTTCCCAAACAAGTCGGAAAGTGTTATCAACTACAACACCATCATCAGTTCTTGAAACATCTCGCTCTGAAATATCGATTCCTAATTTTTTGTTTGTTCCTGAAACACAGAAAGAGTAATGCTCTTCGTCGTTTAATTTATCATTGAAAATATCAACACCGTAGTAAATTGTTCCAGAAAGATGACTACCCGCAGGAATTCCATTTTCTTGCCCCTCAACTCCATAAACTGGATCAAGTGTGCTACTCCAAATTACAGCACCAACATCAAAATACTCTTCATCTTCTAAAAATTCAGGAACACCTTTTTCAGTTAATGGATCGATAATTCGGACAAGTTCGCTAATTGTTGGTAGTCTTTCACCTCTGTTTTCACAAGATTCTTCAGAACCCGCATAAGTTGATAATCCGTTGTAATACCAACTCAATTCACTACCTGTGTCGTAGAAACCGATTGTTTGATTGAAATCATCAATAATTGCTTTTAATTCGACCTCATCGACAGGAATAAATCCATCATCAATAGGTTCTTCAACAACTGGTTCTTCAATTTCTGGAGCAATTGAGCTATTTCCATCAACTAAATCTTCAATTGGTTCGCCAACAGTGTCATCAGCTTCTTCAGTCATATTGTCATCAATGATGTTATCAATAATATCGCCGATGCCGTCTCCGATGATTTCGCCAGTTGTTTTATCATCTTCTTCAGTTCCTGAAGTAGAAGTTCCGTCTCCAGTCTCATCTTCTAATTCGTCAAAAGCATCTTCACTGCTATCAGTTGTCTCATTTCCTAATGAGTCGTCAATTACTTCACCAATGGTATCTCCGATGATTTCACCAATTGTAGAATCGTCTTCTTCAGTTTCCGAAGTTGTTGTGTTTTCGTCTGTTGTTGTCCCATCATCACTACCGCAAGATGAAAGAGACATAATCAAGAAAATTGCAAAAAATAATTTCACAAAATAAGGCATGAAATCTCCTTTTAATTTAAATATGTTAAATGGACGATCGTCAAAATATATTATAGATTTAACAAATTTAAAAGCTTCTCTATTACTTTGCGATACTATTTTAGTAAAAATGAAGAGTGAAAAAAATGAGACATTTGATTACAACTTCTGATTTAAATAAAGAGGAAATTTATAAGATTTATGATGATGCTTCCCTTTTTTTAAAACGAGGTGAGACGGGAAAAGAACTGCTTGGAAAAAGTGTAATAACTCTCTTTTTTGAGAATTCAACACGAACACGAAGCTCTTTTGAAGTTGCTCTAAAAAGACTCGGAGCAACAGTTTTACATCTGGACATCTCGAAAAGTTCAACAAGTAAAGGAGAAACCCTTCTTGACACGGCATATAATTTAAAGTCGATAGGAGCAGATGCTTTTATTATTCGACATAGTGATGCGGGAGTTCCTTTAACTCTTTCAAAAAGTCTCGGTGGAGGTTCTGTTATAAATGCTGGAGATGGTGCTTTTGCTCATCCAACACAGGCACTTCTTGACCTTTTTACAATTATGAGACATTTTCCAAATCCAGAAGGAAAAAGAGTCGCAATAGTTGGTGATATAAAAAATTCACGGGTTGCAAATTCAAATATAGCACTTCTCAAAAGATTTGGTTTAGAAATTACTCTTGTTGCACCTCCACATTTTTTGCCAAAAACAGATCTTAAATATACACACTCACTCTTTGAAATTATTGATGAGGTCGATATTATTATGAGTTTAAGAACACAAGTCGAAAGACACGGTGGAGTTGGATACTCTTCACTAAAAGATTACTCAAAAGATTTCTGTATTACTGAAGACCTAATCGGCGACCGAAATATTATTTTGCTTCATCCAGGTCCTGTAAATCGGAATATTGATATTTCTGACGGAATGATGAGTGATCCTCGTGCAAAAATTTTGGAACAAGTTGAAAATGGTGTTGTTGTTAGAATGGCAATTCTAAAACACCTTTTAGGAGAAAATTCTTGAGACACGACTCAACTCAATGGATTTCTATTTCAGATGTAATGTCTGGACTTATGCTCATTTTTCTACTTATTTCAGTTGGTTATATGATAGAGATTGAAGAAGAGAAAGACAAAATCAAAAGCATCGCCACAGCTTACGAAAATAGTCAAAAAGCTTTAAATGAAGCTCTAAACAATGAGTTTCAAAAAGATTTAAAAATTTGGAATGCTGAAATTTTAGACAACAATACGATTCGTTTCAAAGATCCAAATATGCTTTTCCAAACAGGTCGAAGTAATTTAAAAAATGATTTTGAAAAAATTTTAGAGGACTTTTTTCCGCGATATATTTTTATTTTGACAGATTCTAAATTTCGAGATGAAATTGAAGAAGTCAGAATTGAGGGACACACTTCTACAAATTGGAATGGAGCAAAAAACAAAAACGAGAGATATATTAAAAATGCAAAACTCTCTCAAGACCGAGCTTTTGCTGTTTTAGATTACTGCATCGAATTACCAAAAATATATTCTGAAGTTGATTGGTTGATTAAAAGATTTCGGGCAAACGGAGTCTCATTTGCAAAACCTATTTTACAAAATGGAGTTGAAAATGAAGAGCTTTCAAGACGGGTAGAATTTAGAGTAATTACAAATACAGAAGAGAAAATTTACGATATTTTGGAGGCATTTAGTGGTAAATAGAGTTTGGAGATCTCCTGCGAAAGTGAATTTGTACCTTAAAATTGTCGGGACTCGTGGAAATTATCACCTCATCGAGTCTCGATTTTTGCGAGTCGATTCTCTTTTCGACGAAATAGGTTTTGTAAAAGAGAGAGGAAATTTTGAAATTCACGGTTTCAATTTTCCAAAAGAGCAGAATATAATTTATAAAACTCTCCAATCACTCTTAAAAAATCTTGACAAAAACAGAGCTAAAACAGTTACTGATTTTTTTAACGAGTATTCACTTAAAGTAAATAAGAGAATTCCAGAAATGGCTGGACTCGGCGGTGGTAGTTCAAATTCTGCCACTTTTTTAAATATGATCGATGAGGTCTTAAAACTCAATTTAAGTTTAAAAAAGAGAGAGGAAATTGTAAAACCACTCGGTTCTGATATTATCTTTTTTCTACACAACACTTTTTCCGCAAATGTTTCAGGAACTGGCGAAACTGTAAAACCCTTAGGTGAAGAGACATTTAATATTCAGGTTTTTACTCCACCAATAAAATGTAACACGGGAAAAATTTATCAAACTTATCGAAAATCGTTCCTAGAAAAACCAAATTTAATAGAGTTAGAAGTTATGAGAGAGATGGATTCTCTTGAACTTTTTAATATTCTTGGAATTGAAAAAGCAAACGATTTGTATAATCCCGCACTACAAGTTTGTCCAGATTTAGAAAATTACAGCAATGAAAATTTTCTTTTTTCTGGTAGCGGAAGCTCATTTTTTAAAATTTAAGGAGAAAAATGAAAAAAACAGCTCAAATATTTGGAATTGTTCTCTCACTTTTTATAGTTCTTATCATTGGACTTTTTATATATCCGTTTTATAATCCAGATGAAAAAGTTGGAAATGGCAAAACTGATATCGTCGCAACTTTTTATCCAACTTATGATATTTCAAAAAATATTGTTGGTGATTTAGCAAATGTTGAACAAGTTATACCTTTTGGTGTTGAGCCACACTCTTTTGAGCCAACTCCACAAAATATGTTAAAAATCATCAACAGCGAACTTTTTATCTATACAGGCGAACATCTCGACGAATGGGCAAATGAAGTTGCAAATTCCACTATTTACAAAGATAACTTTTTAGAACTTGCACCTTTTGTTGAAATCGTAAATGATGATCCGCATTTTTGGCTCTCATTTTCAAATTTCAAAAAAATTGTGTTGCAATTGAAGAGAGAATTTCAAAAATAGATCCTGAAAACAGTGCAACTTATCAAAAAAATCGAGACACATATTTAGAAAAAGTTGAAAATCTTGAAAATCGTTTTAAAACAGAATTGGGAAATTGTAAATTACAAAAAGTTATTGTAAATCACAATGCTTTTCAATATCTTTCGCGAGAATTTAATTTTGAGACAATTCCTGTGATGGGACTCTCTCCAGATGAACAACCGAGTGCAAAACGAGTCGGTGAAATTATAGAACTTTCAAAAGATGGTGAAATTTCAACGGTTTTTTTCGAGGAACTTGCTTCGGATAAAGTGGCACAAAGTATCTCAAAAGAGAGTGGATTAAAAGTATCTTCACTTTCACCAATTGGAAATGTTCCCGCAAATAAAGCAAATGATGGATTTTTAAAAATCATGAGTCAAAATTTAGAAAATTTAAAAGAGGCTCTCGATTGCCAATAGTTCGAGTAAAAAATCTCAATTACAAATTAAACGGAGTTGAGATTTTACGAGATATAAATTTTTCGATTGAGAGTGGCGAATATGTTGCAATTGTTGGACCAAACGGCGGTGGAAAAACTACACTTGTAAATATTATTTTACAACTAAAACGAGGCTGGAGTGGAGAAATAGAACTTTTTGGGACTCCAGTCTCAAAGTTTAAAGATTGGAAAAAAATCGGATTTCTACCGCAAAGAGCAATTGATATTGACCATAAATTTCCGATAAAAGTTTCTGAAGTTGTGCGACTTGGAAATTTAGACTCATTTTGGAAAAAAGATCAGCAGGTTCAAAAAACAATGGAAAATCTTGGAATTTATGAATTTAAAGATAGGTTGATTGGAGAATTATCTGGCGGACAAAAACAGCGAGTTATGATTGCTCGTGCTTTGGTTTCAAATCCAAAACTACTTTTTCTTGACGAGCCAAATTCTGGAGTAGATCAGAAAACTCAAGCTGAATTTTATAGACTTCTCTCAGATTTGAATCGTGAAAATAGTTTGACAATTGTTTTCATCACTCACGATATTGGAGCGATTGAAGAATCTGTAACTTCACTCTTTTCAGTCAATCGCGAATTGATTCGGAGTTAGGAAAAATTCCCCAAAAGGGGAAATCAAAAACATCTATTCCAATTTATAATAATTGAAATTTCAAACTACTATTTTTGGTATACAATTTAAGCTTAAAA
>AKKQ01000047.1 GCA_000276965.1 Thiovulum sp. ES
TTATCAGATCTTATCTTTCTTTAACATTAATTTATGGAAATATTTTAATTTATACTTCTATAATATTGTTACTTAGTGCAACTATTTAGATAAATATTTAAGACTCTTTTAAAGTTGTTGTCTTCATAATTTAGGGTTTCACTAAATTTTGAAAGCTCTGAACTAAAATTTCCACTGTATGAAGTCAATTTTGTAGGCTTCATTGAAAGGTGATCTGTTTTTCGACCAATCATCATAAGTTGGCTTTTTGCAAATGATATATTTAATCCAATATCTCCATTGACTTTCCAGCTATCAGCAACTCGACCTGCCCAGCCACTTTTTCCTAGAATATCAGCTTGAGTTGTTGCCACTGCTCTTGCTTGGTGATTGTGTGCAAAGAGAAATAGAGGTAGTTCAGCTGTGCCATTTTCAATTTCAGCTTTTGTTGTTGGTTTGACAAGAGTTCCAACATTTGAGACAACTGAAAGAACCGCTCAAAAAAACTTACTCAAACTTATCCAAAATTTAGTTTTAGGTAGGTTTGATGTTTTCTTCCTGCTTCCACGACACAGGTTTCAAGTTTTATTACATAAAACTCCATTGCCTTGGTGTCTCCACAGGCTTAACTTTCCGATAAGCTGTCGGTAGAACATATTAAACTATCTTGATTTTCGATAACTTAATCAACTTTTTAAGTATATCTAATATCTTCTTAAGAAAATATTAAGTCTTTGAAATTCGGTATATACACATATTTATATATCTTTATATAATTTTATTATAGCTGTTGCCTAACCCTCTCGATAACCACTCTGACAACTATCATTGTAATTAATAGAAGCAAATAGAAGTGAGAAAGGAAAAAATAGTATTGCTATGAGTTTTAGAAACATCTTGTTCCTTTGCTATTATTTTTAATAAAATAATAGCAATTAATTTTTGGACTAAAAATACTTAACTTAAATTTTCAAGTTTCTCTTTTTCAGCAATAACTTTTGAAAGTTTCTCTTTTGCTTCAGAAAGTCCCTTTTTATTTTCTTCAATAACTTCAGGCTTTGCTTTTGAGATGAATTTCTCATTTCCTAGCATTTTTTCAAGTTTCATCACTTCTTTTTGTAGTTTTTCAGACTGTTTTGTTAGTCGAGCAAGAATAGGTTTCAAGTCAAGTGAAGAAGTTGGGAGATAAGTTTTCAAGTTGTCCGAAATATCAGAAATTGCATTTTCAACTTTGCCAAACTGAACATTTTCAACTTTTGCCAATTTTTGAATGTAAGGTTTTGCAAACTCTAAATCTGTTTCAGATTCAACTGCGACCTCATCGGCACGAGGTAAGTTGATTGTTGCCTTGAGTCGTCGAACTGAAACAATTGCTTCAATTACAAGTTCAAAGTTTTGTGCATTTTCAACTTCAAAATTTTCAGGATATTTCTCAATTGAAATACTTTCAGAATTTTCTAAACTTTTTCCACCGAGTTCTTGATAAATTGCCTCCGAAATAAATGGCATAAATGGGTGAAGTAGTTTCATAGACTCTCGGAAAATTGCACCAAGTTCAACTACCGAATCTTTTGAGACTTTTGATAACTCAATTCCCCAATCACAAAAATCATTCCACAAAAATTTGTAAAGAGTTGTTGCACCGTCATTAAATCTATATTCGTCCAAAAAGCCCCGAGTTTCAGAAACTGCTTTACTGAATTTTGAAAGCATATATTTTCCGAGTGGAGTTTTAATTTCCGTATCCGAAAAAGTTCCAAATTTTTCACCATTTAAAAGCAGATATTTTGAAGCATTATGCAATTTGTTTGTGAAGTTTCTTGAAAGTTCTAATTTCTCTTCAGAAAGTCTAATATCTCGACCTTGAACAGCAAGAATTGCAAGAGTAAATCGAAGTGCATCAGCCGAATATTTTTCAATCATGTCAAGAGGATCAATCACATTTCCTTTCGACTTAGACATTTTTTCACCCTTTTCATCTCGAACAAGAGCATGTAGGTAAATATCTTTAAAAGGTAATTCTCCGATGAGGTGTTCTCCCATCATTATCATTCGTGCCACCCAGAAAAACAGAATATCAAAACCCGTAACAAGAAGTGAATTTGGATAGAAATCTTTCAAGTCATTTTGTGCAAATTTTCCATTTTCAGCTTGTCCCCAACCAAGAGTAGAGAAAGACCAAAGAGCAGATGAGAACCAAGTATCAAGAACATCTGGGTCTTGTGAAATATGGGCATGACCACATTTTGGACACACATTTTCAGTTTCTGGATTTTCAGAAGCCCATTCGTGATGACAAGAGTCGCAAGTGAAAACTGGAATTCGATGTCCCCACCAAAGTTGTCTTGAAATACACCAGTCCCGTAGGTCGTCCATCCAAGCAGTATAAGAATTTATCCAGTGTTCAGGGTAGAATTTTGAGAGACCAGCTTTCATTTTATCGATTGACTTTTCAGCAACCTCTTTTTTCAAAAACCATTGAGTTGAAATGTATGGTTCGACCACATTTTTACATCGGTAGCAGTGTCCGACTTGATTTTTGTAATCTTCGATTTTATCGATAAAACCTTCCGCTTCTAATTTTGCAACAATTTTTTCTCGACTTTCTAATCTTTCGCTACCTTCAAATTCTCCACAATACGAATTCAGAATTCCTTTTTCATCAAAAATTGTAATCTGCTCTAAATTGTGTCGCTTCCCAACTTCATAATCGTTCGGATCGTGTGCAGGTGTAACTTTTACAACTCCAGTTCCAAAATCCATTTCAACATGAGAATCTGCAATAATTTTGACTTTTCGTCCAATCAGTGGTAGAGAGATTTCTTTGCCGATGAGGTCGGAATATCGTGAGTCTTCTGGATTTACCATAACTGCTGTATCACCGAAGAATGTCTCTGGTCGAGTTGTCGCAACTACTAAAAATTTGTCAGAATCAACAAGCGGATATTTTATGTGGTAGAGTTTTCCATCATTCTCTTTATATTCAACTTCAATATCGCTTAATGCCCCGTCGTGAGTGCACCAATTTACAAGATAGTTTCCTTTTACAATTAGACCTTCGTCATATAATTTTTTGAATGCTTTTGAGACTGCTTGTTTCAGCCCGTTATCCATTGTAAATCGTTCACGACTCCAAGCTGGTGAAACTCCTAATTTTCGTAATTGATGAACCATTGTTGAGCCACTTTGCTCTTTCCACTCCCAAACTCGTTCTAAAAATTTTTCTCGACCTAACTCTTCTTTTGTTTTTCCTTCGGCAAGAAGCTGTTTTTCCACTACATTTTGTGTAGCAATTCCTGCATGGTCTGTCCCTGGTTGCCAAAGAGTTCGAAATCCGTCCATTCTTTTATATCTGACTGCAATATCTTGAAGTGTAAAAGTTAATGAATGTCCAATATGCAAACTTCCCGTTACATTTGGCGGAGGCATCATAATTGTAAATGTTTCACCATTTTGAATTGACTTGTTTCCGTCTAACTCAAAATAGCCTCTCTCTTCCCAAATTTTGTAAAATTTTTCTTCTATCTCTTTTGGTTCGTAAGCCATAGTTTCCCCAATTTTTCGTGAATTTTATCTAAACTTGACATATGTATTTAAATATACATATAATTCTAACAATAAAATAAGTATATAAAGAAAAGCAATGTTAGAACTTGGTGTGGCAGATGCCCAAAAATCTTTTTTAAAGATTTTAAATCAATCAACGGTGATAATTGACAAAAAGAGTCATATTAAAAAAGCGGTAGTGCTTCCTTATGACGAATACCAGAAATTACTGAAAAAAAGCATGAGGGAGATTGTTTTTGAAGAAGATGATGAAATTAACCAATTTGTTGGAATGATTTCAAAAGACTTCAAAACAGATGACATTCGATACAACAGAATCATAAAAGATACAGAATGAAGCTTTTTTTAGATACAAATATTTTATTGGATTTAATTCAAAATAGAAAAGAAGTCCAAAATGCAAAAGCGATTATAAATGCTGTAAAAAAAGGTTTCTTTGAGGGAAGCACAGCACTTATTACTTTAACAAATATCGACTATATTGTAAAAAAGCAAAATATAGATTCATTGAAATTTATTGAATTTATAAACTCAAATTTCAAGATTCTTGATGGTTCAAATGAAGAAGTTTTCAAAGCATTAAAAATAGAAAATAGAGACTTTGAAGATAATATTCAAATTGCAATTGCAAAAAAATATAAATGTGAAGTAATAATTACAAATGATAAAAAATTTCCCAAAAACCAAGGAATAGAAGTTTTAAATTCTGAAGAGTTTATAGAAAAATACATCCTTTAAAATAGATTTGTCGGAAAAGATTCCGACATAAAATTTAAACTTTTCCAGCACTTCCAAGAACAACCATTCTTTTTACGATCTCGCTTTGAACAAATTTCATCGCAGGATTAAAGAATTTTCGTAAGTCGAATTCGCTAGGATTTTCGTTTGCAACTTTTCTCACTTGAGACATGAATGCAATTCGTAAATCTGTATCAGTATTCACTTTGTTGATTCCGCCTTTAATTGCTTCAGTTAAAAACTCAAATGGAACACCTTTAGAACCTTTTAAGTCTCCGCCAGTTCCCTCGAATTCTTGTCGAACATTTTCAGGAATTGAACTAGCTCCGTGAAGAACAAGAGGAATATTTGTAACTTTTTTCACATCTTGGAGTCTCTCAAAATCAAGTTTTGGCTCTCCCTTAAATTTGAAAGCACCGTGAGAAGTTCCAATTGCTGGAGCAAGATAATCGACACCTGACTCTTTTACAAATTTTTCAGCTTCGGCGACATTTACAAGAACCGCATCTCTTTCAGAAACAACAATATTATCTTCAATTCCCATCAATCGCCCGAGTTCCGCTTCTACACCAACACCAACGGCATGAGCAATATCAACAACTGCTTTAGTTTTAGCTAGATTTTCCTCAAAAGAATCGTGAGAAGCATCAATCATTACCGAAGTGAAACCAGCACGAATTGCCTGAACACAACTCTCAACACTTGTTCCGTGGTCAAGATGTAATGCGACAGGAATATGTGGATATTTTTCAGAAAGATTTTTAGTCATCAAATACAACATTTCCGCACCAGCATATTTAATTGCACCTTCACTTGCTTCGACAATAATTGGCGAACTTGCTTCGTTTGCTGCTTCAAAAATTGCTTTTAGCATTTCTAAATTGTTTATATTAAATGCACCAACTGCATAGCCCTCTTTGTGAGCCTTGTTTAAAATTTCAGCACCAGAAACTAACATTAATACTCTCTAATTCTTGCTTTTTTCTTTAATTGATTAATTTTATCTTCAACAAAACCTTTGAATTTATCAACTTTTAATTTTTGTTCAATAAATGGTTTTGCTTCAGCAAAAGATACAAATTTCTGTTCTGTTAAGTGAATAACATGGTATCCGAATTGAGTTTTTACTGGTGTTTTTGTTAATTCACCCTCTTTCATGCTAAAAACCGTATCGTTAAAAGCAGGAACCATTTGACCTCGACCGAAATATCCTAAGTCTCCACCATTTTTTCCGCTTGGACCTTTTGAAAGATTTTTAGCATAATTTGCAAATTCACCTTTCAGTCGATCTCCGCTATATCTTGAAAGAGATGTAATAATTGCTTTTGCTTCCTCTTCTGTTTCTAAAAGAATATGACTTGCTCGAACTTGCTCAAACTCATTTCTATTTGAATTGTAATAATCTTTCAACTCTTTTGTGCTGATTGCGATTTTTTCAAATTCTCGCTCCATCCACATTCCGTAAATAATTTGTCTCTGATATTGAGTAATTGCAATGTCGAGTTTGTTTTTAAATTCTTTGTCTTTTAAAAGGTCTTTTTCTGCCTCTTTTTCAACTAAAATTTGAGCAATCGCTTGTTCAAGTGCTAGATTTTCGACTCGCTTTTGAGTAGTTGGATCAAGTGTTGCAAATTTGCCTTGACTTAATTGTGCGACAATTGGGAGAATATCTTGGTCAGTGATTTTTTCACCATTTACAGTTGCAAGTGTGTTTGCAAGAAGTAATTGCGAACCTAAAACGATTCCAGCAGTAAATTTTTTCAAATCTAATCCTTTAAAAAATTAAAAGTGCATTGTAAAACAATTTTTCTAGTTTAACAAAATTCTGAATTAAAATTAATTGGTAGAATTCTTAAATAAAATAACAAAGGGCTTTGCTTTGGAATTGGATAGTTTATGTACCTATTGTGGTGTTGGGTGCGAGATAAGTGCCGAAGTTTCAAATGATAAGATTTCTAAAATTTATTCTAAAAGTGAAACTGAAGTTAGTCGCGGAGACCTGTGCCTAAAAGGAAAAGAGGGTTTTGGATTTCTTTCATCTGGAAATAGATTAAGCGGTGCTTTTATCAAAAAAGAGTTTGTCCAAAAAAACATCGACCTCATCGCAGATTTGAACTTTGTTGATGAAGTAGAGATTCAAGAGAACACTTTTTACAGAATTCCATATTCTGATGGTTATAAAATTGTGGCTCGAAAGTTCAAGGAGCTTTTAAATCGGAAAGAGAAATCAGTTGCATCAATTGGCGGAGCAAGAACAAGTTGTGAAAGTGGATTTTTATTTCAAAAAATCACTCGAGAAGTTTTTAAGTCGCCACATGTGGATTGTTGTGCAAGGGTTTGCCACTCACCTAGTTTACGAGGTATGAGAGAAACAATTGGTGAAGGAGCTTCTACAAATCCATTTCGAGATTTAGAAAACAGTGAATTTATTTTGATAATTGGTTCAAACACAACAGAAGCCCACCCAATTGTCGCAAACAAGCTTTTGAAAGCGAAACAAGAGGGGAAACTTGAAATTGGGATTGTTGATATTCGAGAAACTCAAATTTTCAAAAACTCTAAATATAAAATTGTGTTGCCTTACGAAAGCAATCTACTTTTTTTAAACATGATGGCAAGAGTAATTTTAGAAGAGAATCTTGTAAATGAGAAATTTATCGATACTCGAACAAAATATTTCGCAGAATATCGAGAGTCGATTTTGGCTGATGAATATACAAATCCTGACTTTTTCAAAAAACTTTCTGGGTATGAACATCTTGCCGATGAGGTCAGACATCTTGCCCGAAACTATGCTTCTAAAAAAAGTATGATTCTTTGGGGTCTCGGTATCACTGAAAATTTTGACGGTAGCAAAGCAGTTATGGCAATGACAAATCTAGCTCTTTTGACTGGAAATATTGGTGGTTCTGGTGTCGGTCTTATGCCGTTGCGGGGTCAAAATAATGTGCAAGGTGCTTGTGATGTTGGTATGTTGCCTTATTACGATCCAGATTATGAACATCCAAAAGAGGTCGGCATGATGACTCCTGATATTTTTAAAGCGATTCTTTCGGATGAAATTTTTGGAATTTGGAATATGGGAGAGGATTTAGCACATATTCACTCAAATCTAAATATGGTGCATGAAGCTCTCAAAAAATTAGAAATTTTGATTGTAAATGAAGTGATGTTGAATGAAGTTACCAAATTTGCGGATATTCTTTTTGGTGTCAAAAGCGGATATGAAAAGACAGGTGTTTATGTAAATGCGGAAAGACGGCTTCACCTTTCTCAACCACTTGTAAAATCTGATTTGCCTGATGATTGGGAAATTATTCAGGGTGTGGAAAATGAATTTCTTGGAAATTGGAGTTACACCTCATCGGAAAATGTTTGGAACGATGTTCGTCAAAAAGTCAAAAAACGATACCTAAATGCCTCTTATGAACTTTTAGAAGAGAAACGGAGTGAGGGAATTCAGTGGCCTGTTGTTGAAAAAGAGACTCCAATTTTACATTTGGAAAGTTTCCGAACAAAAGATGGGCTTGGTCGTTTCTCGTATCACCAATACAAATTGCGGGGACAAGTTTCTGAAATTCTTAAAAATGGAACAAGTAAAACTTTCTATCTTTCAACTGGGCGGAACATAATTCATTACAACAATTCCGCACAAACTCGAGGAACTGAAAGACTTTTAAACTTACATAATCGAGATATTTTGCTTGTGAGTTTTGAAGATCGTGAATTTTTTAAGAACCGAAAAAGTGTGAAGTTGAAAAGTGCCTATGGAGAGAGTAGCGAACTACCTTTTAAAATTACAAAAACTCTTAAAAAAGGGACTCTTTTTACAACTTTTCATCATCCAGAAAGTAGGATAAATTTTCTGTTTGGCGATGAGAGAGACGAACTTATTGCAACCGCCCTTTTCAAATCTCTGCCAGTCGAAATAATTTAGATTTGTTGGAGTGTCGGATTCTCTCCGACAAAACAAAATATTAAAAACTCCTATTTTTGATACAATTTTTAAATGATTAAATTTGAGAATGTTAAAAAAAAGTTTGGCAGTCGAGAGATTCTAAAAGGTGTAAATCTTGACATTGTGCCGAACAAAACAACAGTTATTTTTGGTGTTTCTGGCGGTGGAAAATCGACAATCATCAAACATATTGTTGGACTATTAAAAGCTGATAGTGGAAATATTTTTGTTGATAATGAAAATATCACAAAAATGAACATCAAGCAGTTAAAAAGAGTTCGTAAAAAAATTGGATTTCTTTTTCAAAGTGGTGCTTTATTCGATTCTATGAATGTTTTTGACAATGTTGCATTTCCAATTGTTGAGCATGAAAAAAATATTTCAAAAAAAGAGATTATTCGGCGAGTTGAAGAAGCTCTTACTCTTGTTGGATTGAAACATGGTGAGATTATTCATCTTTTTCCGCATGAATTGAGTGGAGGAATGAGAAAACGGGTCGGACTTGCGAGAACAATAATTATGAAACCTAAAATATTACTTTACGACGAACCAACAAGCGGACTTGACCCTGTTAGTAGTGATTTAATTACTGGAATGATTCGACATTTACAAGATGAATTAAGAGTTACTTCGATTCTGATTTCACATGATGTAAAAGAGAGTTTTAAATCTGGAGACTATTTTGCGATGCTTTTTGGAGGACAAATTGTAGATTATGGAAATGAGTATTTTTTTAAGACCTCCGCAAGTCCAGTAATAAAGCAATTTTTATCAGGTTCTGCGAAAGGTCCTATTCAATTTAATTAATGTTCTTCAAGGTGTCCCAAAATTAATTTTGTGTAATAAATAATTAGTGGACACATAACAATTGTTCCAAGCATTGCAGGAGCTAACCAAATTACCCAACTAACAGTAACAACAAGATACCAAAGTGATAAAAACACAACAATCATGTAAAGAAGTGTCGTAATTCTACTCGCTACAAAATAGAAGAGAATAAAAATTGAAACTGCGATTCCCATTTCAAAATGAGATGGTTCAATTCCAGAAACAGAAACAAAAACTTGATTGAGTGGAACAGAGAGTGAGAATAGAACAGTTCCAACTAAAACAGCCATAAGACCAAAGCCAAAACCTGCCAAACCACTCAAGAAAGAGAACTCAAGAAAAGCATTTTTTCCCATATGAAATCCTTTTATTTTTAATGCAAATTTGCATTTCTTATATTTACAGGATAATAATACAATAAATCATTAATTTTTGGCAAACAAAAAGGGTTTATATTTGGAAATTTATCTCGTAGGCGGTTATGTTAGAGACAAACTTTTAGGATTTGATGGTAGTGATAGAGATTTTGTTGTTGTAAATTCATCAGTTGAAGAGATGTATAGAAATAATTTTGTGAAAGTTGGAAAGGATTTCCCTGTTTTTATAGATCAAGAGACAAGGGAAGAGTATGCACTTGCGAGAAGAGATAAAAAGACTGGAGTTGGATATAAAGGTTTTATGTTCGAGATTAAAGATGTGAAATTAGAAGAGGACCTTTATCGTCGAGATCTAACAATTAATGCGATGGCAATGAGTGGAGATGGCGACCTCATCGATCCTTATGGCGGACAGAGTGATTTAGAAAAGAAGATTTTGAGACATGTGTCTAATGCATTTAGCGAAGATCCGTTACGAGTTTTACGACTTGCTCGTTTTAAGTCCCGTTTTTACGACTTTTCCATTGCTCCCGAAACAGTAGAACTTGTTCATGAAATTCGAGATAGTGGAGAACTTGACACATTAACACCTGAACGAGTCTATCTTGAAATTGAAAAGAGCCTTAAAAAAGGTGAAATTTATCTTTTCTTTCAAACATTACAAGACTTGGGTGTTTTAAAAAATATTTTTCCAGAAGTTGAGAATTTTGAAAGTCTGAAAAAAGTAGCGATGAGGTCTCCAATTGAAACAGTTTTTGCACTTCTTCCGTTTGAATTAACAAAACGACTCAAAACACAAAAAAAAGTTTTGCACTTTTCTGAAATATATCAAGGCGAAAGAGATTTAAAAACAGCAGAAGGTCTTCACCAATTTTTTAATAAGATTAAATCTTGTAAAAGACTTAAAGAGCTTGTCTATTTTTTAGACCTTATGGGAGAATATGAAAAGAATGAGTTAGCTCGACTTTTTATTCTTTGGAAAGACCTTTCTAAAAGTTTCAACTTTAAAAGTTTGGAAAAAGGAACTGATATTAATAAAGTTTTTACCGCTTTTAGAATTTCAGAATTGAAAAAAAATCTCGATATTTCTAATAGTTTAGAATAGAAAAAGGATTTTTAAATGAAAAGAAGAGATTTTTTAAAACTTTCTGCAATTACAGCTTCTTCAATTTTTATGCCATCTTCTGTTTTTGGAGCAGGTGAAGAGAACATGAGTTTCGACTACTCTGTTTTTGATTCTGTAAATTTCAGCGGTGATAATATTACAAATCACTCTCCTCAAATTCTTGCTATTTTTCTTGCTGGTGGTTCGTCTCAACTTGCGGGAAATTTAACAAACTTTACGGACATGAAACGATTAAGTGAAAGTTCTTATCCAAATATTGACATTACAGAAAATGGTTTTTGGAATGATGCGGGTGGCGAACAGATGGAGGAGATGTTAGCAAATAATAAGCTCTCTGTTGTTCGGACAATTTTTCGTGGCGAAGATACAAATACAAGATCGCATGGAATTCAAACAGTTCAAAATCAAGTCGGATCAGTTTATGCGACAAAAAGCGGAATTTTCACGGACATTCTGTATCTTTTAGACAAAAATGGTGTGATTGATGAAAACACAGTTATGCCATCTCTCTCTTTTACTGGTGGAACTCCTGACATCTATAAAAGAGGTGATTTGCAAATTGAACCATATTTAAATTTCTCAAGTATGGATTCTGAATTAGATAATCCCTACTCAATGAAAGATAATCGCTATCTTGTCGAGGGTGCTGATGAGGTTCTCCGAAATATGGCAAATGAAGTAAATAGTGCTGATCAGACAAATTCACTTTTCAAAAAAGCTCATGAGAATTTTATTCGGAAAGAGGAATTAAGTGTTGTTGTTGATGAAATTTCAGCTCAAGAAGTCTCAACAGAATTTCCAGATAATACCTACGGAAACAGCATAAAAAGTTCGCTGAAAATGATGATTCATAATCCTGACACAAAATTGTCATTTATGGAATTCGGTGGTTGGGATGATCACTCTGGAGCAATCAACAACTATAAAAACCGAATGTCTGATGTTTTTAAAGCTGTCAAAGCTGGAACGGACTATTTGGAAGCTGAAGGAAATCGAACAATCTCAATTTGGGTTTTCACTGAATTTGGCAGAAATGTAAATCTAAATAAAAGTTTGGGCTGGGATCACGGAAATATTTTCAATCTTTTTATTGCGGGGAATAATCCAACTTATTTAGAAATGGGAAAAATTATTGGTGAAACTGAAATATTCAAACCAGATTTGGGAAGTAACAGAGTTTATATGAGACCTATTGAGAATTCTGAAAGCTATGAGCCGTTCTCAATCGCTTCAACAATTGAAAAGATTTTTGGAATTACAAACCCAGAAGTTTTAACTGGATATGAACCAATTAATTCAATTCTGAAAGTTTGATTTTTAAGGGACTCAGAAAAATGAGTTCCTTAAAATAGTTTTAAAGTTATATTTAACTTAAGACTCTGTTATTAACCACAAGATGGAACTTTTCCAGAATCAGCTCCGTAAAAGTAGAAGAAGTGGAATAGTTTTTTAAGGTCTCTATCTTTAATTTCCATTTTTTCAGTTGCAGGACAAACATCTTTAATTTCAGCTTCAAGGTCTCCCTCGTTGTAAAGGTCTTCCCACTCATCCATGTCATATTGACCAGCAAAAGCTGCACCTGTCATGTTATCGCATCGAGATTTAAATTTCTTTTGATAAACTTTAGACCCTTTTTTTGCTTCAGCTTCAGAAACATCAGCAGCTGAAAGAGTAGTTGTTGCAGTTGAAATTGCAAAGAGAGAAGCAAGAGCGATAGAAATACTTTTCTTAAACATAGAATTCCTTCTAAAATTTTAATTCGAAGCTGATCGTAATCCAAATTTGTTTAAAATTAGTTTAAATATAAAAATGTTGAAACTTTTTGAACAAATGGCTTCGCAATCCTCTTCCATAGCCTCTTCGTAAGATAGGCTTGGGAGAGGTCAAGATGCCTCCAAAATTTTGGATAAAATTTTAGAAAATTTAGAGGAGATGTCAATCAATGAAAATTACAAAAACTGTAAAATTAAAGATTGCATCTAACTCTAAAATTTTTAACGAGACTCTCAAAATCTACAACAAAGCATTACTTTTTATGATTGATGTTATTTCTAAAGAGTGGAAAAATTTAGAAAATTTATCATCAAAATAGAAAATAAATTTTGTAGAAAAAATTACTCACGAAACAAGACAAAATCCTTATCCAAAATATGATTTTGATTTCCATTTTTATAAGTTTCCATCATATTTAAGAAGAGCAACAATTTCAGAAGCTATTGGAAATGTTTCACCTCACTTTTCAAGACTCAAAAATTGGGAAAAGAAGAAAGAAGCAAAACTTTCAAAAGCTAAGAAGTTCTACGAAAAACCTCCAAATTTACCAGAAGAGATAAACTCTTTTCCTGTTTTTTACAGAAAAGAGATGTTTCAAAAAGTTTCCGATGGGGTTGCAAAAATCAAAATCTTCTACAAAAAAGAGTGGAGATGGATAGATATAAGTTATAAGACTGATAATTT
>AKKQ01000048.1 GCA_000276965.1 Thiovulum sp. ES
AGTTTTATAATTTATTTCTATCCATCTCCACTCTTTTTTGTAGAAGATTTTGATTTTTGCAACCCCATCGGAAACTTTTTGAAACATCTCTTTTCTGTAAAAAACAGGAAAAGAGCTTATCTCTTCTGGTAAATTCGGAGGTTTTTCGTAGAACTTTTTGCCTTTTGAAAGTTTTGCTTCTTTCTTCTTTTCCCAATTTTTGAGTCTTGAAAAATGAGATGAAACATTTCCAATAGCTTCTGAAATCGTGGCTCTTCTAAAATATGATGGAAACTTATAAAAATGAAAATCAAAATCATATTTTGGATACGGATTTTGTCTGGTTTCATGAGTCATTTTTTCTACAAAATTTACTCTCTCTTTTGATGATAAATTTTCTAAATTTTTCCACTCTTTAGAAATAACATCAATCATAAAAAGTAATGCTTTGTTGTAGATTTTGAGAGTCTCATTAAAAATTTTAGAGTGAGATGTAATCTTTAATTTTACAGTTTTTGTAATTTTCATTGATTGACACCTCCTCTAATTTTCTAAGATTTTATCCAAAATTTTGGAGGCATCTTGACCTCTCCCAAGCCTATCTTACGAAGAGGCTATGGAAGAGGATTGCGAAGCCATTTGTTCAAAGATGAAAATGGAGTTTGGAAACCGACATCATCGGGCAAGGAGTTTTGCTTGGAAATTGGAAACAAATTTGATCAACTTAAGTGGAGAATAGAGACAATTCTTTAATTCTACTTTTTATTCCTGCGAAAGCAGGGAACTCCTCAAATCTAAAAAAATTTAAATTCCAATATTTTTACAATAAACAACTTTGATTGTGCTAGAATTTATCCAAAGTGATTCAGGAGATTATTTGAAATTTTCAAAAGATTTAGTTTCTGTTTCTGAAATTGCAAATTTGCCGACAAAATTTGGTAAGTTTAAAATACAGGCTTTTTTGGAAATCAGCACAGGAAAAGAGCATGTTGCACTTTTTACCGAGAATTTATCAACTTTAGAGATTCCACTTTTAAGAATACATTCTGAATGTTTGACGGGAGATGGTTTTGGGAGTTTAAAATGTGATTGTGGCGAACAGTTAGATTTTGCACTCAAAAAAATCGCTGATGAAGGTGGAATTCTTATCTATTTGCGACAAGAGGGTCGAAATATTGGATTACTAAATAAAGTAAATGCCTATGCTCTCCAAGATACTGGACTTAATACGGTCGAGGCAAATCATCAACTCGGTTTTGAGGCAGATGCTCGAAGTTATGAAATGGCAGATTTTATTTTAAATATTTTAAAAATTAAGACGGTGAAGCTTTTAACAAATAATCCAGATAAAATAAAAAAAGTAGATGTAAAAGTTGCGGAAAGAGTCCCAATTATTATAATGACTAATTCATATAATGAGAAATATTTTAAGACTAAAAAAGAAGAAATGGGACATCTTTTTTAAAAGGAAAAAAATTTGAAAAATAGTATAAGAATTGCTAAAACATCAGGTGATAAATTTTTAGAAAACCCACAAGAGTATCTTGATTTAATTGCTGGAGATGACAGAATTGGAAGATTAACAATTTCCGCTTTTGAGGGAATTTTTTATCTTTTAACTGAAGATAAATTTCAATTTTTTATAGATTATGAATTACAGAAACAAGAGAATCAGATTCTAAACAGAATTGGATTAAAACCAGAAAAAGCGATAGAAGAGCCGAAAAAATCTCTTCAAGAAAATCAAAAACCTAAAAATTA
This sequence comes from Thiovulum sp. ES, assembly GCA_000276965.1. NCBI lineage: Bacteria > Pseudomonadati > Campylobacterota > Epsilonproteobacteria > Campylobacterales > Sulfurimonadaceae > Thiovulum > Thiovulum sp. ES. Next base: position 1,741 of record AKKQ01000048.1, read on the forward strand.
TAAATTGATGCTTGATTTAAAAAGGCAATTAAGACTATTTCCAAATTTTTCAGATCAAGAATTTCTCTCTATTTTTAGAGATGTTGTTGTCTCAAAATATAAAAAGGGTGATAATATTTTTTATAAAGATGAACCATCTTTTGAGCTGTTTTATGTTTTTAGAGGTGAGGTAACAATTTCACATTCAGGAAAATCTATTTTAGTTTTAAAAAATGGGGATTTTTTTGGTGAGTTAGCATTTATGGGAAGCGGTGAAAAAAGCACAAATGCTCAAGTTTTAAGTAGCATGACAGTTGTTATTTCATTTCTGACAAAAAAGAGTTTTAACTCAAAAGAGGAGCTGGATATACTTTTAAAACTCCATACTCAACTTGCTAAATCAGTTGATGATAAATTAAAAAAGATTTTAAAACTTAATCAATAAGGGGACATTTGAGTAATTTACAAGATTTAAAAAGCGAATTTGAGCAATTTGTAGTTGAAAAATGCTCGACACAAGATGGAAATTGCGACACTGATGAAAACGAGGAAATTCCAGAAGATGAATTACCACCTTTTTGGGAAGAGATAACTCAAAAACTTCTCTCACCTGAGATTTGTGGAGCAAATCTTTCACGAATCGACTTAAAACGAATTAGTGATACTCTTGGAGATTCAGTTGCAATTTCTGATCGAAAAAAGATGATTAAAGCAATTCTCCGACACAAACAGACAAAGAACGAAATTCGTGCAATTTTCGATGAGGTCGAAAAACACTTGAACGGTAGAGTTCTTATTTACAACGAAATTTCTAGAAATTATCCAAATTCAAAATTTGTTTTTGATAGTTATGTTGCTAAAATTGAAAGAATGAAACGGGTTTTTGTGCGAATTGTTGAAGATTTTGAAGACATTTCGCCAGAAGCTGATCCAATTCATTTTGATATTTAGGAGAAAAAATGGAAAATTGTGTTTTTTGTAAAATTGTTGCATGTGAAATTCCTTCAAATAAAGTCTCGGAAAATGACAATTTTGTCGCTTTTCACGATTTAAATCCAAAAGCACCAGTTCATATTCTTGTAATTCCAAAAGAACACATTGTTGATTTTCACTCTGTTTCACCAGAAACAATGGCGGAAATGACATCTTTTATTCAGGAAGTTGCGGAAAAAACTGGGATTTCAAAAAATGGCTATCGAGTAATTTCAAATATTGGGGAAAATGGCGGACAGGAAGTTTTCCATCTTCATTTCCATGTTTTGGGAGGAACTAAACTCGCTTGGGGACACTTCTCAGATTCAAATCCGCAAGATAACTTCTAATTTCTACTGGGGGCAAATGCCTCCAAAAAATTGATGCTAATAATTAAAAGCTCTCTGAATTTTAAATTCAAGCTTGGCAAAAAATTAAATTTGTCAAGCTTAAGGAGTTTTGTTATTTTAGTTTTTAGTTTTTTTGAAGTGGTGGAGAATAGCGGGATCGAACCGCTGACCCCCTGCGTGCAAAGCAGGTGCTCTCCCAGCTGAGCTAATTCCCCACGGAATGAAAGAGAAAATGGTGGGTCTAACAAGATTTGAACTTGTGACCTCACCCTTATCAGGGGTGCGCTCTAACCAACTGAGCTATAGACCCATTTTCTTTTGTGGGTGAAATGATATAAAAGAGTTGCTTAAAATAATATTAAAGCATTTTAAGGAATGTTCGGAGTGTGTCCAATCGAATAAAAGAGTCTTCGTAAATAACAACAAATACATATTTTCCGTGAATGTGGATTTCTTCAAGAAGAGGAGAGTCTGCACCTTTAAAAATTTTTAATATCTCATTTAAATTTTCATTGACAAAATGGAGGAATTGGAGAGTTTCGACATAGTGAATATTTGAGATTTGTATATCATTTACTGCTCTTGTAATTGCGACGTAGATAATATTATACTCTTCGCGAATATTAGAATTCAATTTGTCAATTTTAAGTTCATAGAATATTTTGTTTGAGTTAATGTTTTCAATATTGATTTCATTTTTTTTAGGTTGTTTGACCTCTTCAGTTGAAAAAAGTGTTTTGTTGCTCGATCCGACACTGTTGAAAATCTCTGAGAGTTCTGAATTTGAACTATTTTCACGATGAATTGAAAAATCGATCTTCTCTTTTTGCAGTCCAATAATTTGTCCAACTGTTGGTGCATATAATTCCCATTTGTCTGTGGTCTTATTGAAAATTATAGACTGCGGTTTTAAAATCGTAACACGGTCAAATTCAAGACCTTTTGTTTTATGAATAGTTGAAATAATTGTGTTGCTTGATGGATTAGAGTGTTTATGAATAATATCAAAAAACTGATCAACAAGATTTACTACACTGTGTTCAATATTATTTATTTGGCTCATATTATTAGAGTGTGTGTCGATAAAAAGAGCAATATAAACATTGTTTAAAAGTTCGTTAATCGCTCGTTTTTCAGCAAAATTGTGGAGTTCGAGAAAAGATGAAAAAGGTTGTAGCGATTTTGTCTCAATTTTTGGAAAAGGCTCTAAATCTCTGTTTTTAAACAGTTCATCTATCTGCTTTTCTACTTTTAAATTTGAGAAATTAGAGATATGTTTTTGAATCCTTTTTGTGTGTAAATAGAGGCTATAAATATCCCTAATCTCTTTTTTGTTGAAATTGTCAATGTCGCCAAGCAGAAGATAGTCTTTTTTTGCTTTTATTTGATAAATCGCCATTGTTAAAAGCGGAAAAGTGTTTCGAGAGATGAAAGCCTCTTTCTTGTTCTTGCCTTCAGTTTTTCGAGAGCCAATAATTTTTTCGTCCCTCAAATTCAAAATACTATTTGACAAGACCTCCATTTCTGAACTCTTTTTAAAACGGAAACTCTCAGTCAAATTTTTCTTAATAACTCTCTCTTCATAAATATGCTCTAAAACATCTGAAAGATTTATATTGCCAAGAAAACCGTAAATTTTCTGATTATTATCACCAACAACAATAATTTTATATTTTTTAGATTTTGAAATTGAGATAATAAATTTTGCAAGAAGTTTTGAAATATCTTGAGACTCATCAAGCACAATATAGTCATAATTGAAAGTTCTACTGTCAGCAGAATCAACAAACTCTTTTAAAAAAGTTCCAAAAATAGTAAAGTCAGAATCTAAAATATATTGATGAATTTCAGGAATTTTTGGAATCATTTTTGTTCTCTGCTCAATTACCCAATTCTTCTGCCCATTTTTAATTTTTGGGTTTTTACTTAAATCATCCATCATCTCTTGTTTAATATTTGCTTCTAACTGATCCAATTCTAAAAGCGAATAGTGTGAGTTTGTAAATTTTTCATAAACTTTTAATGAATTAAAAACCTGAAAATAGTCCTCTTTGCTTTTAATATCTTTACTAATAATTTTTGAAATAAGATCAAGATTAAGATTTTTTATCTCTTTTCTACCCTCATATCCTCGTGCAAGACCGTGAAGAGTTGTGGCTTTTGTATTTTCAGGAAATCTAGCTTTTGCATCTTCAACAATTGCTCGGTTGAAAGCTAAATATAGAAAAGATGAAGTTGGATTGTCTCTAGCAATCATCTCAAGAGTTGTTGTTTTTGCACAACCTGCGAGGGCATTAACAATAAGAATATCTCCAACATCCATATTTTTTGCACTATTTAAAATATCTTCTTGCTCTTTTGTAAGCTTCATTCTTCTCTCAATTTTTCGCAAAATTCTATCAAGAAAAATTTGTTAGAATTAAAGAAAAGGGAATTGTTGAAAAATATCCAATCACTTCGGGGAATGAACGACATTCACGGAGAAATCTCAGAAAAATTTATTTATATTATTTCAGTTGCGGAAAAAGTAGCAAAAAGATACGGATTTCAATATTTAGAAACTCCACTTTTAGAAGAGACAGCACTTTTTAAACGGAGTGTTGGTGAAAGTAGCGACATTGTTGGAAAAGAGATGTATCAATTTACCGACAAAGGTGGAAATGATGTTTCACTTCGACCAGAAGGAACGGCGGGAGTTGTTCGGAGTTTTATTCAAAATAAATTTGATAAACGAGGTGGAAAAGAGAAAGTTTTTTATCACGGTGCGATGTTCCGATACGAAAGACCACAAAAAGGGCGATTGCGACTTTTTCACCAATTTGGGTGCGAGAGTTTTGGAGAAAGTTCTGTTTTTGAAGATGTATCAATAATTTTGATGATAAAAGATATTTTTGATGAATTAGGAATAGGATTTAAATTAAAAATAAATTCGTTAGGTTGCTCGGAATGTATGCCGAAATATCGAGAAAATTTAAGTGAATTTTTGGAGACAAAAAAGGAAAATCTGTGTTCAGATTGCCATCGAAGAATAGAGACAAATCCAATTCGGACACTAGATTGTAAAGTGGAAAAGTGTCAAAATGAACTTTCGGATGCACCAAAAATTGCGGATAATTTATGTGAGAGTTGTGATACTGATTTTGAGACACTAAAACGGGTTTTGGAAAAAAGCAATGTGGAATTTGAAGAGGATAAAAATCTTGTTCGTGGTTTGGATTATTACACAAAGACGGCTTTTGAATTTGTGTCAAATGAAATTGGTAGTCAAAATGCGATTGCGGGTGGCGGACGATACGACAGACTTGTAGAATTTCTTGGCGGAAAAGAGACACCTGCGGTAGGTTTTGCACTTGGAATTGAGCGAATTCTTGATTTGGTAAAAATTCCTGAAATTGAAAAAGAGGGCTACTATTTTGGAGTTTTGGACGAAAAAGATTTTGAGAAACTCTATATTTTGGCGAGTGAAAAGCGACAAAATAAAAAAGTCTATATTGAAATGAAAAAGCGGAGTTTGAATAAACATTTGCAAAATGCTGATAAATTAGGTTTTCGATTTTGTGCAATTCTTGGTAGCGATGAGATCGAAAACGGAACAATTTGGGTTCGTGATTTGCAAAATGGAAATGATGAAACATTTTCACAAGATTCGTTTTAAAAAAGGTCTTTTCTGAAATCGATAAATATAGTTTTAATTGAACCAGACATTCCATTTAATACAGGTGCAATTGGTCGTTTAGCAGTCAATACAAATTCAAAATTGCACCTCATCAAACCACTCGGTTTTGATATTTCTGACAAAGCAATAAAAAGAGCTGGGCTTGACTATTGGAAAAAATTAAATCCAACAGTTTGGGAAAATTTTGATGAATTTTTAGATTCTGTTCCAGATAAAAAGAGAATGTTTTTTGCAACGACAAAAACAGAAAAATTATATTTTCAAAACTCTTTTAATGAGGGAGATTACATTCTTTTTGGTAGTGAAAGTCGCGGGATTTCAGCTCACATTCTACAAGAATTTAAAAATCAAACAATCACTATTCCAATGGGAAAAGAGGGACGAAGTCTAAATTTGGCAATGAGTGTCTCAATCATTCTCTACAAAGCAATTGAGCAAAACATCGAAATACTCGAATAAGCTTTTAATTAGTTAAAATTCTGAAAAAAGAGAATCATGTTAGACACTCAAATTGTTTCAGTTGAAGAAGCAGAAAAAATTCTTTCTGAAGAAAAAGCAACAATTGTATATTTCACTTCTCCAAAATGTAATGTTTGCAAATCTTTACGACCAAAAGTTATGGAATTGATGAAAAGTGAATTTCCAGACATGGGACGATATTTTGTAGATGCTTCAGTATCTGAAGATGTCTCTGCAAAATTTACAGTTTTTGCTGTTCCAACAATTCTTGTATTTTTAGAGGGTCGAGAATTTGCACGAGAATCTAGAAATATGAGTCCAATGGGACTTGCTGAAAAAATCCGACGACCTTACGAAATTATGAACTCTTAAATCCAAATTCTAATTTTTTGTGTGAAAAACAGAAAATTAGAATTGAAAAAAATCACTTTAAAAAACAAATTTTCCTGTTCTATTGTAGAATTAAAAAACAATAATGGAAGTTCTTTGAGAATATTTCTACTAATCTTAATTTCAGGATATTTAATGGCAAGTTCAATTCCAGAATTTCAGCAAAAAGAGTTGAAAAATGGTTTGCAAATTCTAGTTGTTCCACTCAAAAATGGTAGTGGAGTTATAAACACAAACATAGTTTATCAAGTTGGCTCGAGAAACGAGATTATGGGAAAAAGTGGAATTGCACACATGCTTGAACACTTGAATTTCAAATCTACAAAAAACATGAAAACGGGTGAATTTGACGAAATCGTAAAAGGTTTTGGCGGATTAAATAATGCATCAACAAGTTTTGACATCACAAACTATTTTATTAAAAGTTCCGCTCAAAATTTGGATAAGTCATTAGAACTTTTTGCGGACATGATGGCAAATCTGAATTTAAAAGATGAAGAGTTTCAGTCAGAAAGAGATGTTGTTTTAGAAGAGCGATATTGGAGAACTGACAATTCGCCGTTTGGTCTTTTGTATTTCACAATTTTCAACAATGCTTTTGTGTATCACCCGTATCACTGGACTCCGATTGGGTTTATAAATGATATTAAGAGTTGGAAAATTGAAGATATTCGGGATTTTTGGCAAACTTATTACCAGCCGAAAAATGCTTTTGTAATTGTTACGGGAGATGTAGAAGCCGATGAGGTCTTCTCAAAAGTTGAAAAGTGGTTTGGAAAAATTGAGAACAAACGGGAGATTCCAACTCGAAAATATTCAGAGCCTGAGCAACTTGGTGCAAAACGAGTCTATATCAACAAAGAGACAAAAGTCGAATATTTTGCACTCGGTTTCAAAATTCCTGATTTTAAAAATCCAGACCAAACTGAACTTTCGATAATTTCGGAACTCTTTTCGTCTGGTCGTTCGAGTCGTCTTTACAAAAGACTTGTGATTGAGAAAAAGTTGGCTTCTGTAATTTACAGTTATCCGATGGATAGCATTGATGAAAATCTTTTCCTGTTTATGGCACTTGGAAACGGTGGAGTTTCTGCTGAAGATCTTGAAAAAGAGGTTTGGATTGAAATTGAAAAATTGAAAAACGAACTTGTTTCAGAAAAAGAGCTAGAAAAAGTGAAAACAAATGTGAAATCTGATTTCATTTACTCTTTTGAGAAATCGATGGAAACAGCTCAAATTTTTGCTCAATATTTTGCAAAAGGTGATTTAGAACCACTCTTAAAATATGAAGAACGAGTGATGAAAAGTTCAGCTGAAAAAATTCAGGAAGTCGCAAAAAAATATTTTATCAAAAAGAATTCAACAACAGTTATTTACAAAAAGTAAATACCCGTGTCATGTTCGGACTTGTTCTGAAACGAATTCAGGACTTGCTCTGAACACCATTTTTTCCAAGAATCAAGAAGAGGAAATTAAAGAATTGTGGAAATTTTCCACTTTAGTTGGTTGAATTTATTTCCAATTTCAAGGCAGAATTCTTTTCCATCTTATAGAAACAGAAATAGAAAAAATTTCAAGCAAAATTAATTTAAAAAGGATTGGAATGGGCGAAACTATTTCAGCAATTTCAACAGCTCATGGAGTTGGTGCAATTTCAATAGTTCGAGTGAGCGGAAAAAATGCTTTGCAAATTGCATCTAAAATTTGTCGAGTCGAGGAAAGATTTTTTCAACCCCGTTTTGCACATCTACTAACAATTTATAATTCAAGTGGCGAAAAATTGGATCGGGGAATTGTTATTTATTTTAAAAACCCGAACTCTTTTACTGGTGAAGATATTGTTGAATTCCAGACTCACGGCGGAGTTGTTTTATCGAAAATGATTTTAAAAGAGACACTTTTTTTTGGTGCAAGACCTGCAAGAGGTGGTGAATTTTCACAAAGAGCTTTTTTAAATGGAAAAATGGATATGACCGAAGTCGAAGCAGTTGGAAACCTCATCGAGGCTAAAAGTGAAGAAGCTGTAAAAGAACTTTCAAAACAACTGCACGGCGAATTGAAAAACCTAGTCTCAAAAATCCGAAGCGAATTACTAAATATTTTGGCACACTCTGAAGTTACAATTGATTATGCAGAAGAGGATTTACCTGAAGATATCGAGGAAAGTATCGAACAAAAATTATCTGAAATTGAAAAGGAATTAAAATCGCTTTCCATAAAAAGTAAGAGCCGAAATCGGATTTTTGAAGGTTTCAAGATCTCGATTATTGGAAAACCAAATGTCGGAAAAAGTTCATTTTTAAATATGTTGTTGAATTATGAACGGGCAATTGTGAGTCCAATTGAGGGAACAACTCGCGATTCTGTTGAGGAGTATTTGACAATTGGAACTCATCTTGTCAAAATTGTTGATACTGCGGGAATTCGTGAAAGTTCTGATTTTGTTGAAAAAATCGGTATTGAAAGAAGTCTAAAAGCAGTGGAAGAGAGTGATTTTGTCTTAGCTATTTTTGACTCTTCGCGGAAATTAGATGGTGAAGATACTAAAATTTTAGAAATTCTGAAAAAATTCCAAAATGAAAAATCGATTTTGGTTATTTTAAATAAAAGTGATTTAGAACAAAAAATTGATGAAATCCAAAATTTCCCTAATATTCTTATTTCAGCAAAAAATGGAAATAGCGATGAGGTTCATTCACAAATTGAAACCACACTGAATTCGTTAAATTCTTCTTCTGAAAGCGGAACTATTCTTTCTTCAATTCGCCAAATAAATGCAGTTGAAAAAACTTTAGATGCAATTCAAGAAAGCAAGGAATCTTTGGAATTTGGCGAACTTGAAATTTTTTCATTTAAAATTGAAGAGGCAATTAGAGAAATTTCATCAATCTCAAAACCATATGAATATGGAGAGATGCTTGATGAAATGTTTGGAAATTTCTGTTTAGGAAAATAGAACTTTAATTGTTTGAATTTTAAAGCCAGTATGGTTTATTAAAGACATCATCGCTTGGCTCAATTCCATCAATTAAAGACTTTGAAACTTGGTGAGAATAGTGTGTGGTAACAGGCAAAGAAATATCTGTGTAAGAGCTAAAATTCATGTAAGTCAAATCAAAAAGATCTTTTAAAACTTTTTGGAAATCCATTGGAGAATCATTCAATGGAATATATTCAATTTTGAGAGGTTTTTTTGTCCCAATTTTACTATCTGATGTAACAAGAATTGCCTTATTTTCCGCATATTTTAAATAAATGCCTTTTTCTGGGTTTTTTGCATTATTTTGAGAAACATCAAAAATTCTGGTAGTGTGGTGTTTTGTAATATAAACAATATGGGCTTTTATGTCGTTCAATTCAAAATACTCTTTCAGTAATTTAATCTCATTGACTTTATTACTTCCATCACGATGAATGACAATTTTTTTTCCTTGAAATTTCTCTTTATTGAAAATTTTGGAAACCTCATCGGCACGAATGATTTCACCTTCAAGATTGATTTTTTTTGTCGCTAAAAATTTTCCTCTTTCTGAAAAAAAATAAATTCCACCTGAAACATTTTGAACATTTCCATTAGATTTAATTTTCCGAGAAACATCAAATCCAATAAAATAATCAACATCTTTCTCTTTATTGTTTAAAAGATAGAGTGTGTCTCCATATTTTGCAACAATTCCAAACACAATATTTATAAATTTTGCTTGATTATCATTTGTATTATTCAATTTTAAAAATTGAGTCGGAAAACCTTTTTGTAAAGAGACTCGTTTAATATATTTACGAATAGAATTGTAGTTTTTGCTTTTTTCACAATGAATTACAAGGGGAAGAAAATTCTCTTCTTGAAATTTTGATTTCAAATTATCAATAAAAGAGTCTGTTTTTTTCTCAAGTTCTAAGTTTGAAATATCTTCTGGTAGTTGAACAGAAGTGAATTGTATATTTGTTTTTAAATTATATTCTCCAAATCTGTTTTCCAATGTATTTTTTAAGTTTTGAGGATTTAATCTTCCTGTTGTGTCTAAAATATAAATATTGTAAATTTGGGAACTCTCAAAAAATCCATTTTGTCTAATTGCATTTGGAATTGAAAATGGATTATTTTTTGAAATAGTTCGACCTGAACCAATTTGAAAACTTGGAATTTCTAGTTTTTTAAACTCATTAAAAGGTTTCAATTGAATTCCCTCTTTTTGTAAAACTGGAGTAATTAGATTTTGCCATTCTCTCGAAAGAATACTTCGTCTTTCATCAGGAGTCAATTTTGCAAGAGAACTGCTGTCGTCATTTTCAACTTTTGCCAATTTACGGAGAAATTGTGGAAAATATATATTTCCATTCCAATCAACATAAAGAAATTTTGTTTCTGGAATGTTTGAAATCTCTTTAAGTCGATTTGACTGTTTAGAAATTAAGTAATTTTTTGTAGATTCTATTTTTTTAGGATCAACTGCACTCCACAAAATTGAAGATAATTTTGGAGTATTTCCACTAAAAATATTTTCTAATTCATAAGTTCCATTAAATTCTTCATCACCTTTTAAAAAATCTTTACTTTGTCTCTCTGATTTTAAGTCAAGAGTTAAAATATCTTCTCCGTCAAATCGATAGTCAAGTTTTTTGTAAGTCCGAAATTTCTCATTTTCTTCAATATCAAAATGTTTCCAAACTTTATTAGTTTTAAAAATATCATTTACTTCTTTTGCTCTTTTTCCAACTATTTTATAACTTATCCTTCTTTAACTAAATGTGAAGAACTCCGCCCTAAAGGACGGAGCTTCCTAGAAACTCCAGACTACTGTCCAAATATTATCAAGGCTTAGACGGCACTTCCTACCGCAATTTTTAAGTATATC
>AKKQ01000049.1 GCA_000276965.1 Thiovulum sp. ES
TTTCAAAAAATTCTATGTTTGGGTTCCTGAAGGTGCAAAAATCCAAGGACTAGAGGTATAAGATGGCAATTAAAACTTATAAACCGACTACTCCAAGTAGAAGATACATTACAAATGTAAGCAGTGATGATATTACAAGTAAGCCAACAGTTAGAGGTCTTTTAAAAAGAATTTCTGCAAAAGCTGGACGGAATAACCGAGGTAGAATCACTTCACGACACAAAGAGGCTGGAGCTAAAAAACTATACAGAATTATTGATTTCAAAAGAAATAAATTTGATGTAGTTGGAACAGTTGCAACAATCGAGTACGATCCGTACAGAAACTGCCGAATTGCTTTAATCAACTATGCTGATGGTGAAAAGAGATATATCTTACAACCAAAAGATTTAAAAGTTGGTGATAAAGTTGTTAGTGCATCTGAAGGTCTTGATGTTAAACCTGGTAATGCAATGAAATTGAAAAGTATTCCTGTGGGGACACTTGTTCATAACATCGAGATGAAACCTGGTAAAGGTGGTCAGATGGTTAGAAGTGCTGGTGGTTCTGCTCAAATCATGGGTCGAGAAGAGAAATATGTCATCTTAAGACTTCCAAGTGGTGAGATGAGAAAAATTCTTGGTGAATGTATTGCTACTATTGGAACTGTTGGTAATGAAGAGTACGGAAACATCGTTATCGGTAAAGCAGGAACAAACAGACACAGAGGGATTAGACCGCAAACAAGAGGGTCTGCAATGAACCCAATCGATCACCCACACGGTGGAGGTGAAGGTAAAACTAACTCTGGTAGAAATCCTGTTACTCCTTGGGGCTTCCCAACTAAAGGTGGTAAGACTCGACGGAAAAAAGCGAGTGATAAACTAATTATTTCTCGAAGAAAATCAAAGAAGGGTAACTAATGGCTAGATCAGTTAAAAAAGGTCCTTTTATAGATGGTCATCTCTTAAAGAAAGTTGTAACTGCTAAAGAGACGAAAAATAAAAAACCTATCAAAACTTGGAGTCGAAGAAGCACAATCATTCCAGATATGATTGGTTTAACTTTCAATGTTCATGATGGTAGAAAATTTATTCCTGTTTATGTAACTGAAAATCATGTTGGTTATAAACTAGGTGAATTTGCTCCGTCAAGAACTTTCAAAGGACACAAAGGTTCTGTCCAGAAAAAGATAGGTAAGTAACGGTATGGCAACAGCAACACTTAAATTTGTAAGACTCTCTCCAATTAAAGCTAGATTAATTGCAAGAGAAGTTCAGGGAATGAATGTAGAAGAGGCACTTGCTGCTCTCCAATTTACTCCAAACAAAGCTGCTGGAGTTATCTCTAAGGTAATCACTTCTGCCGTTGCAAACAGCGAAATTGATGCTGAAGATTTAATCATTAATTCTTGCCGAGTTGATAAAGGTCCTGAACTTAAAAGATTTAGACCAAGAGCAAGAGGTAGTGCTTCAGGAATTAGAAAACCTACATCTCATGTATTTGTAGAAGTTTTAGAAGCTAAGGGAGAATAGAGAATGGGTCAAAAAGTCAATCCAATTGGACTCCGATTAGGAATCAATAGAAATTGGGATTCAAGATGGTTTCCAACACGGGAAAAGGCTTCTGAATTTGTAGCTGAAGATCACAAAATCAGAAAATACCTTAAAAAACAACTTTATTATGCGGGAATCTCAAACATTATTATTGAGAGAACTGCTACAAAACTTCGAGTTACTCTTGTTGCTGCTCGACCTGGAATTATCATTGGTAAAAAAGGTGCGGACATTGATAAACTAAAAGTTTCACTTCAAAAGTTCATCAAACGAGAAGTTGCTGTAAATATTAAAGAGGAAAAACGACCTCAAGCATCTGCTCAACTTGCTGCTGAAAATGTTGCTACTCAACTTGAGAGAAGAGTTGCATTCCGAAGAGCGATGAAAAAGATGATTCAAAATGCTCAAAAAGCTGGAATCAAAGGTGTTAAAGTTGCAGTTGCTGGAAGACTTGGTGGTGCTGAAATGGCTCGAACTGAATGGTATATTGAGGGAAGAGTTCCACTTCACACATTAAGAGCGAAAATCGATTATGGTTTTGCTGAAGCAAACACAACTTACGGAATCATTGGTGTAAAAGTTTGGTTCTTTAAAGGTGAGGTTCTTACAAAAGGTATCCAGTCTGATGAAGCTGAGGCTCAAGAAGACAAAAGAAACCGAAAAGGTAAGAGAGCTCCCCGAAAAAGAGAAAGGAGATCATAAGTCATGTTAATGCCTAAAAGAATGAAGTTCCGAAAATATATGAAAGGGCGAAACCGAGGTAAAGCACAGCGGGGAAATAAGCTCAATTTTGGAACTATCGGTTTTAAAGCGACTGAAGCTGGACGAATTGACTCAAGACAAATTGAGGCTGCTCGGATTGCTATGACTCGAAAGGTGAAAAGACAAGCTAAAGTTTGGATTCGTGTTTTCCCTGATAAGCCACTAACTGCTAAACCACTCGAAGTAAGAATGGGTAAAGGTAAAGGTGGAATTGATCGATGGGTTATGAACATTAAGCCTGGTCGAGTTATTTTTGAGATGACTGGAGTTGATGAAGAGTTAGCTCGAGAGGCTCTACAACTTGGAATGAGCAAATTGCCTTTCAAAACTAAAATCGTTACAAAGGAGATGAGTCATGAAATTTACTGATTTAAAAGATAAATCTCTTGATGAGTTGAATAAACTTCTTGATGAGAAGAAGTTAGAGCTTTTTCAACTTAAAGTTAAAAAGCAGATGTCTCAACTCCAAAACACAGCTGAAATTCGAGTAGTCCGAAAAGACATTGCAAGAATCAATACAGCTATTACAGCTTTAAGTAAGGAAGCCTAATGGGTGAAGAGACAAGAGTTCCTCATAAGAGAGTAATTCAGGGTAATGTTGTGAAAATTGCTGGGGACAAGAGTGCTACTATTGTTGTAGAGAGAAAAGTTACTCACAAGAAATATCACAAGATCGTTAAAAAGTTTAAAAAGTACATTATTCATGATGAAGAAAATGTACTTAAAGTTGGAGATTTTGTTAGTGCTGTTGAGTGTGCTCCTTACTCCAAGCGAAAAAGTTTTGAACTTAAAGAAGTTTTAAGCAAGGGTGAATAGAGAATGGTACAAGCATTTACAAGATTGAATGTAGCTGATAACAGCGGTGCAAAAGAGATCATGTGTATCAAAGTTCTCGGCGGAAGTAAGAGACGATATGCATCTCTTGGAGATGTTATTGTTGCTTCTGTTAAGAAAGCTATTCCAAACGGAAAAGTTAAAAAGGGACAAGTTGTAAAAGCTGTTGTTGTTCGGACTCACAAAGAGGTTCAACGAGAAAACGGTTCTCTTATTAGATTTGATGACAATGCTGGTGTTATCCTTGACGGTAAAGGTGAGCCTATTGGAACTCGTATTTTTGGACCTGTTGGTCGTGAAGTTCGATATGCAAACTTTATGAAAATTGTATCCCTTGCTCCAGAGGTTTTATAATGAAGAATAAGTTAAAAATCAAAAAAGGCGACAAAGTCTTAGTTATTGCTGGAGACGATAAAGGGAAAACTGGAACAGTTCTAAGAGCTATTCCAAGAACTCGACAACTTATCGTTGAAGGTGTAAAAGTTGTGAAAAAAGCGGTTAAACCTACTGAACAAAATAAAGAAGGTGGCTTCGATCACAAAGAAATGCCAATCGATATTTCTAATGTAAAAAAAGTTGAGGAGTAGAAAATGGCTTCAAGACTAAAAGAGAGATATGTAAGCGAGATTAAACCTGCTCTTCAAAAAGAGTTGGAAATCGCAAATGTGATGAACATTCCTGCTGTTGAGAAAATTATTATTTCAGTTGGAACTGGTTTTGCAATGAAAGACAAGAAACTTCTTGATTCTGTTGTTGAAACTGTTTCTGCTATTGCTGGTCAAAAAGCAGTTGCTGTTACAGCTAAAAAATCAGTTGCAGGATTCAAAGTTCGAGAGGGAATGGCGACAGGTGTTAAAGTTACACTAAGAAGCGAGAATATGTATCAATTCTTAGACAAACTTATCAATGTTTCACTTCCAAGAGTTAAAGACTTTAGAGGGATTCCAAGAAACGGTTTTGACGGACGAGGAAACTACAACTTTGGTCTTACAGAGCAATTGATTTTCCCAGAGATTAAGTATGATGACATCATGCAAATTCACGGGATGAATATTACAGTTGTTACAACAACAGATAGCGATAAAGAGGCTCTAGCTCTTTTAGAGAAAATTGGGCTTCCGTTTGTAAAGGCGAGAAACAATGGCTAAAAAATCTATGATCGCAAAGGCTAATAGAAAAGCAAAATTTTCTAGCCGAGCTTACACTAGATGTAAAATTTGCGGGAGACCGCACTCTGTTATGAGAGATTTTGGTATCTGCAGAGTTTGTTTTAGAAAAATGGCTAACGAGGGATTAATTCCTGGTGTTAGAAAATCAAGTTGGTAATTAAAAAGGGTAGAGATGGTAAATGATGTAATTTCCGATTCCCTTACAAGAATTCGTAATGCGGGTATGAGAAGAATGGAGACTGCGACTCTTCTTTTCTCAAAATCTGTTGAATCTATTGTAAAAATCTTCCAAGAGAAAGGGTATGTTGAAAGCTACTCTGTAATTGAAGATGGGAATAAAAAAGCAATTAGTGTTGTGATTAAGTATGATGATAAAGGTTTCACAGTAATTAATGAAATCAAACGAGTATCTAAACCGGGACGAAGAGTCTATAAAAAGAGTGCAGATATTAAGAGATTTAAAAATGGTTACGGAACAATTATCGTTTCAACTTCACGGGGTGTAATCGACAACGAAAAAGCTCATGAGCTTGGTGTTGGTGGTGAAGTCCTTTGTACAATTTGGTAGGAGTCGTAAATGTCAAGAATTGGTAAAAAACCCGTTTCTGTTCCTGCTGATGTAAAAGTTGAGATTTCTGGTGATGAGGTTCTTTTCTCAAAAGGTAAAGTTTCTCAAACTCTTGATACTCACGGAAATGTAAAAGTTGAATTTGTTGATGGAAATCTTGTTTTCTCTCCACTTTCTGAAGAGCGACAACATAGAGCTTACTGGGGAACTTACCGAGCTTTAGCTGAAAATGTTGTTACTGGTATCACAAAAGGTTACGAGAAAAAATTAGAAATCAACGGTGTTGGTTACAGAGCTGCATTAAAAGGTAAAACTCTTGAGATGCAACTTGGACACTCTCACCCAATTCTCTTTCCAGTTCCAGACGGAGTCCAAATTGTTGTTGAGAAAAACATCATTTCTGTAAAAGGTGCAAACAAGCAACAAGTTGGACAAGTTTCTGCTGACATTCGATCATTCAGACCACCTGAACCATATAAAGGAAAAGGTGTTAAATATACTGACGAGAGAATTATCAGAAAAGCTGGTAAAACAGCTAAGAAGTAGAGGGTAGTTTAAGATGACAAATAAAGTTTTAGAGCAAAAAAAACTTCTTCGACTCAAAAGAAAAAAGAGAGTTCGAGCTAAAATTAGCGGAACTTCTGAACTTCCAAGAGTTTCAGTTTTTAGATCAAACAAGTTTCTTTCTGTTCAAGCTATTGATGATGTAGCTGGAAATACACTTGTTGGTCTTCACGGAAAAAGTTTAGGACTCAAGTCAAATAGAGAGAGTGCTAAAAAACTTGGCGAGGCTTTTGGTGAAAAACTAAAAGAGGCTGGAATTGAAACTGTTGTTTTTGATAGAAACGGTTATCAGTTCCACGGGATCGTTGCTGAGTTTGGAAACGCACTCCGAGATAGTGGAATCAAGTTTTAGGATTGTTGATGGAATATAAAAATATTAATCGAGAAGATTTCGAAGAGAGCATCGTTAATATTGGTCGTGTAACAAAAGTTGTAAAAGGTGGTCGAAGATTCAGATTTACAGCTCTTGTTGTTATCGGCGATAAAAACGGTAAAGTTGGATTCGGTTTCGGAAAAGCGAAAGAAGTTCCTGAAGCTATCCGAAAAGCTGTTGATAATGCTTTCAAAAATGTTGTTGAAGTAAAAATCAAAGGTTCAACTATCGCACACGATATTGAACATAAGTATAATGCTAGTAGAGTTCTTTTGAAACCAGCTAGTGAGGGAACGGGTGTTATCTCTGGTGGAGCTATGAGACCTGTTCTTGAACTTGCAGGTGTAAAAGATATTCTTACAAAATCACTTGGTTCAAACAACCCAGCTACAGTAGTTCGTGCAACTATCGAAGCATTGGGAAGATTGAAAGGATAGAAATAGAATGGCATTACACAATCTAAAACCTGCAAAAGGTTCGACTCACTCCAGAAAAATTGTTGGACGTGGTCAAGGTAGTGGTATGGGAAAGACTGCGACTCGAGGAAACAAGGGTCAAAAGTCTCGATCAGGTTATAAAGTAAAAAGAGGTTTTGAGGGTGGTCAGCAACCACTTGCTCGAAGACTTCCAAAAATTGGTTTTAAGTCAAGAGTTATCAAGCCTTATGCAATTAATGTTGATAAATATACAAAAGTTGCAGAACTCGAAGAGATTACAGTTGAATCTATCAAATCTGTATATCGAATTGGAAAAAGTGTAACTGCAGTGAAACTTATCGGGGCTTCCGCTAAAGACCTTGCAGGGAAAATTAAAGACGAAAAAGTTACTTACACTAACAAGAAGTAATTCCAGTGAATAAGACTCTTGTAAATAAGATACTTATCACACTGGGGTTTCTCCTCCTTTACAGACTACTGGCCTATGTGCCAGTCCCTGGTGTTGATATTGATGTCGTAAAATCTTTTTTTGACGAAAACTCAAGCAATGCTCTCGGTCTATTCAATATGTTCTCTGGAAATGCTGTTGAAAGACTCTCAATAATTTCTCTTGGAATCATGCCTTACATTACAGCGTCTATTATCATGGAACTTCTTTCTGCAACTTTTCCAACTCTTGGACAGATGAAGAAAGAGCGAGATGGTATGACTAAATATATGCAAATTATCAGATATGCAACTGTTGTTATCACAATTGTTCAAGCGATTGGTGTTTCAATGGGACTTCAAAGTCTCACAGGACAAGGTGGCAAAAGTGCAATTATGGTTGATATAAATACATTTATTTTAATTGCTTCTGCTTCAATGCTGACAGGAACAATGTTGTTAATGTGGATTGGTGAGAGAATAACTCAAAGAGGAATTGGAAACGGAATTTCACTTATAATTTTTGCAGGTATCGTTTCAGCAATTCCAAGTGCAATCGGTGAAACTATTTCGCTTGTAAATACAGGTGCGATGAGCTTCTTTACAGTTTTAGCTATTTTCTCAATTATCATGGCAACAGTTGGAGTTATTATCTATGTTGAACTTGGTGAGAGAAGAGTTCCAGTAACATATGCTAAAAAAGTAATGATGCAGAACCAAAACAAAAGAGTAATGAACTACATTCCTGTAAAAGTAAATTTGAGTGGAGTTATTCCAGTTATTTTTGCTTCAGCAATTTTGATGTTTCCACTTACTCTGCTTCAAGCTTCAACGAATCCATTTATAATAAGTATTGGAGATGCACTTTCACCAGATGCTTATCTGTATCACTTTCTGACATTTATTTTTGTTGTCTTCTTTGCATTTTTCTATGCTTCGATAACTTTCAATTCGAAAGATATTGCAGATAACTTAAAGCGACAAGGTGGTTTTATTCCAGGGATTCGTCCAGGAGATCACACAAAAAACTTCTTGAATGAGGTTGCGAGTCGATTGACTGTTACAGGAGCTATATATCTTGGTCTTGTTGCCACTCTTCCGTGGTTGCTTGTAAAAGGTATTGGTGTTCCATTCTTCTTTGGCGGAACAGCTGTTCTAATCGTTGTTCAAGTTGCACTTGACACAATGAGAAAAATTGAAGCTCAAATCTACATGAGTAGATATGAAACAATCAGTGCAGTTGGACTCTAAAAAGTGGCAATACCTATAAGAAAGCCTCATGAAATTGAGGCTCTCCGAAGTGCCAATAAAATCGTAGCTGAAACTCTCCAACTTCTCCGAGAGGAGGCAAAGGAGGGAGTTTCACTCCAAAAGTTGGACTCTCTTGCTGAAAACTATATCCGTTCAAAAGGTGGTCGCCCATCTTTCAAAGGTCTCTATAATTTCCCATCATCAGTTTGCACATCAGTTAATGAAGTAGTAATACATGGAACTCCAACCGAATATAAGTTGAAAAATGGTGATATTGTTGGTTTTGATATTGGTGTTGAACTCAATGGTTGGTATGGAGATTCTGCTATTACAATAGGAATAGGTGATATATCTGAAAATGACAATCAATTGATTTCTTGTTCAAAAGATGCTCTCTATCATGCTATTTCAACAATAAAAGTTGGAATGAGATTTAAAGAGCTTTCAGCAGAACTTGAGAAATTTATTAGAAGTCGAGGATTTGTACCACTTGCAAATTTTTGTGGTCATGGAATCGGGCGAAAACCCCATGAAGAACCAGAAATACTAAATTATCTTGTTGGTTCTTCGAGAAGTGGTCCAAAAATTAAAAATGGTATGGTTTTCTGTATTGAACCTATGGTTTGCAAAAAAGAGATGGAATCTAAAATTCTAAGTGATAAGTGGTCTGTTGTCTCAAAAGATGGAGAACGGGGAAGCCACTACGAACACACCGTTGCCGTTATTGACGGAAAAGCTGAAATACTTTCAAAAATATAAAGGAAAAAAATGGCTAAATCTGATGTAATTGAGGTTGATGGAACAGTCGTAGAGGCTCTTCCAAATGCTACATTTAGAGTCGAATTGAACAAAAACAAACATGTGATTCTCTGCCACATTGCTGGAAAAATGAGAATGAACTATATCCGAATTCTACCGGGGGACACTGTAAAAGTGGAACTCACACCATACAGCCTTGACAAAGGTCGAATTACTTACCGATATAAGTAATAAAACGGGGAACTCCTCCCCAAAACTTTGGAGAGAAAATGACAACAATCCAAATTGACTTACAAGAAAAACACTTAGAAACAGTTTTAAACATTCTTTCAAATTTAAAAGATGGACTTTTAGAAAAGATTTCAATCAATAATATTGAAGATTTAGAAGATGTCAAAGCATACGATTATGTAAAAAGAGAAAAAAGTGAACTTTTAGATTTTGATGAAGCTGTTCGAGAAATCAGAAGTGGAAATATTTCTTGAAATACAAATTACAAATTGAGAGAAAAGCTCAAAAATATCTTGCAAAAATTCCCGAACCATTTCAAACAAGAATTATTGATCATATTTACAAACTTGCTGAAAATCCGTATCAAAACACAAAAAAATTGACTGGTAGGGAGGCTTACAGAATAAGAGTTGGAAACTATCGAGTGATTTACGAAATTGAAAACGATATTTTAGTTGTGAAAATTATTGATATTGGACACATAAAAGATATTTACGAAAAGTAGGGGAGTTCCTCCCCTGAAACTTTTAAATCTTTAAAAAGAGAGAAAAGTTAATTGATGAAACACTTTTCCATCATTCAATAAACTCTGAAAGTTCCATACTTCTTACACATCTAATAGCATGATGATTGCTAGTTCCGTAATAAAAAAATTCCTCACTTTCGCCTGTGCGAAAATCTATGATTTTGTAGTAATTGCCATAAGAAAAAGAATAAGAATCATCATAATCATGAACACTCGTCCAGTAAGTCCAAGGCTTTGTATTTTTAAAAATAGGGGCAGTGGTTGGGTTATTACTCCTATCTATAATACTTTCAAGCTCATCAAGAGTTGGAACTCTCCAGCCACTCTTATCACTTTTGGTATTGAGAATTGCGCAATAATGATAAAAATGCCAGTTATCAACAGTATCGTAATTTGTTACACTAGAAGGTATATCATCTTCTAATAAATAAAATTTATAAACACCATCTTCATAAGATTGATAGAATGTAGTTGTCTGGGAATAAGAACTACCATATACATCTTCTCCATCTTCCCACATTAAACCAGTGCTTGTATCAAGAACAACACTTTTATTATTGTCTCTAATAAAGTAACCATAAGATGTTTTATCACTTGAAAAATCTAAAGTAGATGTTTCATCTTCAGTTTTTGAAACACTATTTTGAAAATCGGTTATTGTTTCATTTGAAACTATATCACTCGTTGTTTCCTCACTATTTTGAGTTGGAGTGTAAGAATTATCGTTGCTACTTGAAGAAGTGTCATCTCCACAACCACTAAAAAGTAAGGTAGCTAAAAAAGTTGAAATGTAAAATTTATTTTTGATTTTTCTCTCCATAAATAAATTCTCGAGCCTCTTTTATAAGTATAATTTTTGTATTTTTATCAAATCCTTGACCTATTTCAAGATACTTTTTCTCTTTCATCTGTTCCAATAAATAGATAACTTCCTGTTTTGAATATTGTTCAAATTTCTTTTGAACATCTTCTAAGCCAACCAAGTTTTGTTCTGCTAAATAATTGCAAATAACCTGTTCTTTTTCTGTCAGTTTTTCCATTGACATAGAAAAGCCTTTTTTTGTAGTTTCACTGTTTCACTCAAAATTTTGAGCTTCCTAATTGTAAAAAAAAAATGATTTTGTCAAGTCGGAAAAAAAAGCGATAAAATTTCAAAAAGTGCATGGAGGATTTTTTGGAACAAAAAGAGGAAAACCTTGAATTCTAATTTACTCTATCTCTCCTAAAATTTCTGACAACTCATTGTCTGAAATATTCTCTTTTTCAGTTTTCGAGTAAATTGTTAAAAAGTAAATATCTTCTCCATCAAGAAAATATTTGATAACTCGAAAGCCTCTTCACTTTTTCCTGTTGGAATTGATGAGTTTGGAACTCTAACTTTGTAAGCACCATTTCCAAGAGAAACACCACTTTTTAGATTTTTCTGAATTTCCTGAACTAAAACAAGAATATCATCTTTGATTTTCTTAAATTTCTTTGAAAGCTTTTTAACTTCTTTTTTAAATCTTGGAGTTGTGAGAACTCTATAATTCATCTAAAACTTTCTCAATTGGAATAGCTTCTAACTCTCCTTTTTTGATTGACTTCAACTCTTTTACAGACTCTTTTAGAGAATTCAAAATTTCATCTTTTTCATTCTCGACAACTTCAAATTTTTCAAAAGCAGTTCCCTGAAAACTTTCCAAATATTGAAAAATCTGATTAAAATAATTATCTTCTACATTTATAATTTCTATTGTTTTCAAAATAAATCCTAAAATATATTTTTTAATTCTAACTAAATTGATAAAATTTCAAAAAGTGCATGGAGGATTTTTTGGAACACAAAGAGGCAAAAAATGAAGAAAACATTGTGAAAAAAACTTGCCGAGAACTTGGAATAACTCAAAAGGAGTTGGCTGAAAAAATTGGAATAACTGAAAAAACTGTTAATAATTGGGCTAATAATAGAGTAAAAATTCCAAATAATTTTAATAGATTAATTGAATTATTGAAAATTGAAAATAACTGTAAAAAAATAGTATCTGCTGTAAAGAACATAGAAACAAGTAAAATTTCTTTAAACTAAAGGATTTTATAAGTAATATTTCTCTAAAATCCCCAAATTAATTAGAAGCTGGAACTTCTTTTTAAAATAACTGGAGATTTAAATAATATGGAAAATAATTTTAACACAAATTTAATTAAGTTCTTTGATGATGAACCAAGAGTTTCACACCGTGTAATCGCTGAATATACAGACAATAGCCATATCTCAATTAGAAAATTAATTGATAAGCACAAAGAGAAGCTAGAACTTTTTGGAAGGCTGTCATTTGAAATGACAACCCAAGCAACATCAGGAGGAAAACAAGAAACTAAAACTTTCTTTCTGAATGAACCTCAAGCTACACTTCTTTTGACATTCATGAGAAACAATGAAATTGTCATCAATTTTAAAGTTGATTTAGTTCGTGCATTTTTTGAAATGAGAACTGAATTACAAAATCACTCTCTACAAAAAAGCGAAATAAACCCCCAAGAAGTTTCACTTTCTAAAATTGTTGAACAAACTGAAAAAGCTGTTGAAGTAATGAAGCTTTTGGAAAATAGAAATGCTTTTGAACTTTTCCAAATTGACAAAATCGCAGGAAAATTTTCACCGACAAAACTTCTAAACATTGATTTTTCTCAAACATATTTTTTGCCAACTGAAATTGGAAAAATTTTGGGAATTTCTGGAGCAGAAGTGAATTTGATTTTGGAAAAGAGAGGCTTTCAATTTCGAGATGAAAATGGAGTTTGGAAACCAACTGAAAACGGAAAAGAGTTTTGCCTTGAAATTGGTGGAAAATTCTCACAACTCAAATGGAAACTTGAAATATTTTTGCAAAACCAAATTTGACAAAGGTCGAATTACTTACCGATATAAGTAATAAAACGGGGAACTCCTCCCCAAAAC
>AKKQ01000050.1 GCA_000276965.1 Thiovulum sp. ES
CTGCAAGAAAAGGAACTTTTGCCTCGACCTGCAACCTTCTCGTTTCCAAGTAGGGTTTAAAAAAATTTTTCACTTTCTCCACAAATTATATTTTAGTCTTTTTCTCCTCTGAAAGAATGACAGTGATAAAATATAAAGTTGTTAGAATTATACCAAACTTTCGCTTCTTGACCTCTTCCAAGCCTATCTTATGAAGAGGCTATGGAAGAGGATTGCGAAGCCCATTTGTTCAAAAGGATAAGGCACTCTTTTGGGTGTCTCAAATATAAATGAATTTTCAAGACAAAACTATTCTATTAGAGAGTAAAAATCTCTCTCACTCGTTTGACAATCAAAATCCTCTTTTTAATGATATCAATATTTCAGTTAGAGAATCTGAAACTGTTTCTATCATAGGTGTTAGTGGAAGTGGCAAATCTACTCTTCTTCATATTCTTTCTGGAACTATCAAACCAGAAAATGGCTCTGTTTTTCATTTCAACAAGGAGTTTTGGAAGCAAAAGCAAAAAGAGAGAGAGCTTGTTCGCCGAAATGATATTGGTCTAATTTTTCAATTTCACTATCTATTTAAAGGTTTTTCTGTTCGTGAAAATTTAGAAGTCGCCTCTCTACTTTCTGGAGAAAAGCTTGATTTTTCTATTTTAGAGAATTTTGGAATCGCTCATTTGTTGGAAAAAAAAGTTACACAACTCTCTGGAGGTGAGCAACAAAGAGTCTCAATTGCCCGTGTTTTAACAAAAAAACCTAAAATTATCTTTGCAGATGAGCTAACTGGTAATCTTGATAAACAAACTGCAAATATTGTTATGAAAACTCTTTTTGACTATGTAAAAACTGCTAAAGCTTCCCTTGTTCTCGTAACTCATGATGAAGATTTGGCCTCTCAATGCGACCATATTTTTAAGTTGAAAGATGGGAATTTTTATAAAAAATAATCTCTTTTTAAAAACTTTCTCAAAAACCCTTGACATTCAAAAAAAAATTGTCTATAATTCCGCCCACAGTTCAAAAACGAACTGAAAAAGCTGGATTAGCTCAGTTGGTAGAGCAGCTGATTTGTAATCAGCAGGTCGCGGGTTCGAGTCCCATATCCAGCTCCACTGTTCTTTTAAGTTTCGGTGTTTGGAATTGATGTCCTTTGAGGACGAGCAGGTGGTTTCTTTTATTGGCTTTGGTGAGATACTCAAGTGGCCAACGAGGGCAGACTGTAAATCTGCTGGTTTTTACCTTCGAAGGTTCGAATCCTTCTCTCACCACCATATTTATTGCGGGAATAGCTCAGTTGGCTAGAGCGTCAGCCTTCCAAGCTGAGGGTCGCGAGTTCGAGTCTCGTTTCCCGCTCCATTTTAAGCAAACTATTCTACATTTAGATTTCAATACTTTAAAACTTACTGTTTTTTGCATGAGCTTCTTTATGCCCATATAGCTCAGCGGCAGAGCACTTCCTTGGTAAGGAAGAGGTCGGCGGTTCAATTCCGCTTATGGGCTCCAGTTTTGGAGCTCAAGAATCAGAAATGAGAATAGTTTTGTTTAACTTTGGTATTTTGTTGTAAAATACCGCTATAATTTTTTCAAGGATAGAAAAGAAAGATGGCTAAAGAAAAGTTCGAGAGAAGTAAACCTCACGTAAATATCGGTACTATCGGTCACGTCGACCATGGTAAAACAACTCTAACTGCTGCTATTACTGCTGTTTTAGCAACAAAAGGTGGAGCTGCTCTTATGGATTATGATCAAATTGATAATGCTCCTGAAGAGAGAGAAAGAGGTATTACTATCGCTACATCTCACGTTGAGTATGAGACTGAAACAAGACACTATGCACACGTTGATTGTCCTGGACACGCCGATTATGTTAAAAACATGATTACTGGTGCTGCTCAAATGGATGGTGCTATTCTTGTTGTTTCTGCTGCTGATGGACCAATGCCTCAAACTAGAGAGCATATCCTTCTTTCACGACAAGTTGGTGTTCCTTACATCGTTGTTTTCATGAATAAAGAAGACCTTGTTGATGATGAAGAATTAATCGAATTAGTTGAAATGGAAATCAGAGAACTTCTTGATCAATATGAATTCCCTGGTGATGATACTCCTATTACAGTTGGTTCAGCTTTCCAAGCTCTTGAAGAAGCTAAAGCTGGTAACATTGGTGATTGGTCAGAAAAAATCATTAAACTTATGGATTCTGTTGATGCTTACATTCCGACTCCAGAAAGAGATACTGATAAAACTTATCTTATGCCAATCGAAGATGTTTTCACTATCCAAGGACGAGGAACTGTTGTTACAGGTAGAATTGAAAGAGGTGTTGTTAAACTAAACGAAGAGATTGAAATCGTTGGTATTAAAGACACTCAAAAAACTACTGTTACAGGTATCGAGATGTTCCGAAAAGAGATGGAAGAGGGTCGAGCTGGTGATAATGCTGGTATTCTTTTAAGAGGTATCAAAAAAGAGCAAGTTGAAAGAGGACAAGTTCTTTGTAAGCCAGGCTCAATTACTCCACACAAGAAATTTGAAGCGGAAGTTTATATCCTTTCAAAAGACGAAGGTGGAAGACATACTCCATTCTTTAATGGTTACCGACCTCAGTTCTATGTTAGAACAACTGACGTTACAGGTTCAATCACTTTACCAGAAGGTACTGAGATGGTTATGCCTGGAGACAACCTTAAAATTACAGCTGAATTAATCAACTCTATCGCGATGGAAGAAGGAACTAAATTCGCTATCCGAGAAGGTGGTAGAACAGTTGGAGCTGGAATCGTTACTAAGATTACAGAGTAGTAGCAGATGAGAGAAATTATACATTTAGCTTGTGAAGAGTGTTCGCGAAGAAACTATCACACAACTAAAAATAAGAAAAACCATCCAGCAAAATTTGAGACTAAAAAGTATTGCAAATTTTGCCAAAAACACACAAATCACAAAGAAGCTAAGCTTTAAGATGATTTCTCCCCTTTTTGGGGAAACTTTCAAAAACCATAGGTCAGTAGCTCAGTTGGTAGAGTCCCGGTCTCCAAAACCGGTTGTCGTGGGTTCGAGCCCCTCCTGGCCTGCCACAATTCAAAGGAATCAAACATATCATGGAAAAGTTAATTAAAGCTTTTAGAGATGCTAAGGTTGAATTATCTAAAGTAATTTTCCCCACAAAATCTCAAGTCAAAAGTGCGTTTTTTTCTGTTTTTGTCGTCGTTACAATAATTTCACTATTTTTAGCATTAGTTGATTTTACAATGTCATCTTCTCTTTCTGCTATTTTAGGATAAAATTCAGATTCTAAAAAGTTGTTGAGGATAAACAGATGGTTGAAAACGAACATAAATGGTACACGATCAGAACATATGCTGGACGAGAACAATATGTAAAAAAGGCTCTTCTTTATATGATTGAAGATGAAAATCTTCAGGCAGTTATTAAAGAAGTTGTTGTCCCAACAGAAGATATAATCGATAATAAAGATGGAAAAAAGCGTATTATTGAAAGGTCTCTCTTTTCAGGATATGTCTTTGCTAACATGCTTTTAGATTCAGCAAATGAGCTTGTTTCAAGAGTTCAATCTATTTCAAGTGTTTCAGGTTTTATCGGCGATAAGTATGGTCCAACACCACTTAGCGAAAAAGATATTGAAAAAATTCTAAATAAAGTCCATAATCGACCTGCTCCAAGACCTAAAGTTGCATTTCTTAAAGGTGAGTCAGTTCGAATTAATGAGGGTTCATTTAAGAATTTCCAAGCAACAGTTGAAGATTATGATATTGAGACAGGAACATTGAAACTAAATGTTCTAATTTTGGGAAGACCCTCTTCCACAGAACTTCCATATTCTCAAGTTGAGAAAATTGAAGAAGATTACAATAAATAAGGATACTTTATGGCTAAGAAAATTACAGGTTTCATAAAGCTCCAAATTGAGGCAGGAAAAGCTAATCCGTCTCCACCAGTTGGTCCAGCTCTTGGGCAAAGAGGTGTTAATATTATGGAGTTTTGTAAGGCTTTTAACGAAAAAACAAAAGACAAAATGGGATTCAAACTTCCTGTTGTTATTACAGTTTATCAAGATAAAAGTTTCTCATTTGAGACAAAACAACCACCTGCAACAGCATTAATTAAAAAAGTTGCTGGTTTCCAAAAAGGTAGTGATAATCCACTAAAAAATAAAGTTGCAAAACTTACAAAAGACCAAATTATGGAAATCGTTGATTTAAAAATTGCGGACTTGAACACAACAGATCGAGAACAAGCAGCAAAAATCATCGCGGGTAGTGCTAGAAGCATCGGTGTAACAGTCGAAGGTTAATCACTCGTCATCTGACCACAGGATGGAAAATTTGTGGTAGGAATTTTTTCTGAGGTATAAAAATTGGCTAAAAAGTTAAGCAAAAGATATAAAGAGTTAAAAGCTAAAATTGATGGAGAGAAAACGCACTCTCTTGAAGAGGCATCTGCTCTTGTAAAAGATTTAAAATCTACAAAGTTTGATGAGACTGTTGAGATTTCTATGAACTTAGGAGTTGATCCTCGACATGCGGATCAAATGATTCGGGGTTCTGTTGTTCTACCACATGGAACAGGAAAAACAATCCGAATCGCTGTATTTGCAAGAGGTGCGAAAGCTGATGAGGCTAAAAATGCTGGTGCTGACATTGTTGGTGCTGAAGATTTAGTTGCTGACATTAAAGCTGGAAAAATTGATTTTGATATTGCTGTTGCTACTCCAGACACAATGGGACTTGTTGGACAAATTGGTCGGATTCTCGGGCCAAAAGGTTTAATGCCAAACCCTAAAACTGGAACTGTAACAATGGATGTTACTGGTGCAATCAACAATTTAAAAGCTGGTCAAGTAAATTTCCGAGTTGATAAAAAAGGAAATATGCATGCTGGTATTGCAAAAGTTAGTTTCTCAAAAGAGGCTATTCTTGAAAATGCAACTGATTTTATCAAAGCAATCAACAAACAAAAACCTGCATCGGCAAAAGGGAAATATATCAAAAATGCTACTATTTCTCTAACAATGAGTCCAGCAGTTAAACTTGATACAGCTGTAATTTCAGACATCAAGTAAAACATAAATTTCCATTTCTTTTTTTGAAATGGAAAAAAACCAGATTTAAATCCAAAAAAATAACTCTAAAGTATATTTATAATTTTTAAATTCCAATTGTTTATACTCTATTAACAATTAAATTATAAAATCTCAAAAGTAAAAAAACAAAAATATTTATAGGAAAAATAATGAGAAAAGACTTTTTAAAATTTGCACTTGTATCTTCTTTAATTGCGACTTCGATTAGTGGTTGTAACAATGGAAATGACAATTCTGTTATTGATTCTGTTTTAGGAACAGAAAGTTCTTCAGGTAATGGAAATGGGAACGGCAACGGCAACGGTTCTGGAAACGGAAACGGTAATAGTTCAACAACTGAAGAAGAAGTAATAGGTGTTTCAATTGACGAAAACGGAACTTTCCATATGACTGGGGAAGAGATGATTGCTGAGATTGAAATTTCTGAACTTTCATTAGAAGAAGAGGAGTCTCTGATCTATATTCGGGAAGAGGAGAAACTTGCTCGAGATGTTTATATGGCACTTGATGAAATTTGGGGCGATCAAGTTCAACAATTTTCAAATATTATAAAAGCTGAACAGTCGCACACAGATTCTGTAAAAGCACTTCTTGAAAGATACGAATTGGAAGATCCAATGACTGAAGAAGAGGATTTAAACCTAGGTGTTTTCCAAAATTCAGAATTACAGGCTCACTATGATCATCTTGTTGAGGTTGGTTCTCAATCTTTAATCGATGCACTTATTGTTGGAGCAACAATTGAAGACTTGGATATTTATGACATTGAACTTGAAATTGCGAAAGTTGATAATGAAGACATTATTCTTATTTATGAAAATCTTGTAAAAGGTTCAGAAAATCACATGAGAGCATTTATCAATGCACTTTCAAATGAGGGCGGAGAATACAGTGTTCAATACATTACCGAAGAGAGATTTGAAGAAATTCTTTCAGAAGAGACTGTTCATGGTGATGAAGAAGCTACGGTAAGCGAAGAGATTGTAACAGCTGAAGAAAATTCCATCATAGAAACTGAAAGTGAAGAAACGGTTGTTGAAACTTCAAATTCTGGGAACGGAAATGGGAATGGTAACGGCTCTGGAAATGGAAATGGGAATGGTAACGGCTCTGGAAACGGGAATCAATAAGATTTCTTAAAACTTTTATAAGCATTTTTTGTATAGAATTCCAGAATCGAAAGAGAGATAGACTTTTCTCTCTAAACTGGTTTTTGGGAAATACACTTTCCCTTTCCCCATAAATAAAAGCCTGAATTAGGAATATCGAAAAATTTGATTTGTGTATATCTTAGACTTAAGACAGCTGGAGGTTTTAAACCTTAATATATCCCGCTAGAAGTTTGAGTCGGAAAGGAGGAAAAAAAATGAATAAAACAGAGAAACAAGCTCTTGTAGAGAATTTAACTAATGAGTTCAAAGAAGCCAGTGCTCTTGTTGTTACAGATTTTAA
This sequence comes from Thiovulum sp. ES, assembly GCA_000276965.1. Classification (NCBI taxonomy): domain Bacteria; kingdom Pseudomonadati; phylum Campylobacterota; class Epsilonproteobacteria; order Campylobacterales; family Sulfurimonadaceae; genus Thiovulum; species Thiovulum sp. ES. Next base: position 6,545 of record AKKQ01000050.1, read on the forward strand.
AGGTATGACAGTTCAACAACTTGAAGACCTAAGAAACCAAGCTCGAGAGTCAGAAATTAAAGTTCAAGTTGTTAAAAACACTCTTGCAAAACTTGCTCTTGAAGGTGCTGAAAAAACTGGATTAGAGTTAAAAGATAATAACCTCTTTATTTGGGGCGAAGATTTAGTAACTCTTGCAAAAGTCGTAACAAAATATGACGAAAAAGGTCCAGATACTTTCTCAATCAAAGCAGGACACTTTGAAGGTGGTGCAGTTGATCCATCTAAAATTGAAGCTTACTCAAAACTTGCTTCAAGAGAAGAGTTCCTTGGAATGCTACTTTCAACATGGACAGCTCCATTACGAAACATCATGTATGTTTGGAGTGCAAATGCGAGAGAGTTCGTAACTGTGCTTGATGCTATTAAGCAACAAAAAGAAGAGGCTACGGCTTAAAAATTAGCCTATAATTTCGTGATTGGTATCTCTCACCGTAAGAAGAGAAAAGCTATATAAAATATATAAGGAAAAAAAATGGCTGTTACAAAAGAAGAAGTTGTTGAGTATATCTCAAATCTAAGTGTGCTTGAGCTTTCAGAGCTTGTTAAAGAATTTGAAGAGAAATTTGGTGTTTCTGCTACTCCAACTGTAGTTGCTGGTGGTGCTGTTGCTGGTGAAGCTGCTGCTGCTGCTGAAGAAAAAACTGAGTTTGATGTAATTCTTAAAGATGCTGGTGCTAAAAAAATCAATGTTATTAAAGTTGTTAGAGCTATCACTGGTCTTGGTCTTAAAGAAGCAAAAGCTGCTGTAGAAGATACTCCAACAGCAATCAAAGAGGGAATCTCTAAAGAAGATGCAGAAGATGTTAAAAAACAACTTGAAGAAGCTGGAGCTTCTGTAGAAGTTAAATAATTTTCTTTAACCCCTCGAGAGATTTTTTTCTCTCACTTTTCACACGGGCTAATTTCTTAGCCCAATTTCACTTTTAAACCCTAAATAATTTTCCACAAATTTTAGTTAAGATACAAATCAAAAAAAATTTAAATTTCTTAAACTTTTGAAGGATTTTGATGATATATTTTTTACTTTATCTCTTTGTGGAGATTTTAGTTTCTGTTGAATTTGCATCGCTACTTGGCGGACTTTACACATTTTTAGAAGTAATTTTATCGGCACTTATTGGATTTGCACTAATTGGAAGTTTTAAAGAAACTTTACTTTTTAACATTGCTGAATTGATGAGTGGTGGAATTACTTTTGGACAATTCAAATCAAGAAATGTTTTTCCGTTTTTAGGTGCAATTTTACTAATTCTTCCAGGTTTTTTTAGCGACCTCATCGGTATTCTTTTCCAAATTAGTTTTCTGACTGACTTTTTAAAATTAGATAATCCAGACAAACATAAACCAAATGAAGATTTGCGAAAACGAGATTTTGAAGACAATGTTATTGATGTCGAAGTAATCGAAAAAAGAGACTAAATTGAAAAGTAATTTTTGGAAAAGGTTTAAAAGAAATCATAGAGCAACTTTTTCACTCTACATTTTTCTAGGAATTTTCACAATTTCACTTTTCTCAAACTTTATTGCCAATGAAAAACCCATACTCGTAATTTATAAAGAAAAGATATATTTTCCAATATTTTTCGACTATTTTGAAACAGAGTTTGGTGGAGATTTTGAAACTTTTGCCGACTACAAAGATATTTATATTTCAGACAAAATTTTAGAAAACGGTGAAATCTTTTGGACACCAATCCATTTTAGCTACAACACAATAAATTACGAATTGGAATCTCCTGCACCATCTCCGCCAACCGCCGAAAATATTTTAGGAACAGATGATCAGGGTCGGGATATTTTGTCAAGAATTTTATACGGTCTCCGAATTTCTATAATTTTTGGACTTTTGCTAACTATTTTTTCAACAATTATTGCAATTTTTATCGGCGGAATTCAGGGATATTACGGCGGAAATATTGATCTGTTTGGTCAGCGATTTATTGAAATTTGGGCAGGATTACCGCTACTTTTTTTAATAATAATTCTTTCGGAATTTATTACACCGAATTTTTGGACACTTCTAGGAATTATGTTGCTTTTTTCATGGATTCCAGTTTCTTCGCTTGTCCGAACAGAATTTTTGAGAGTTCGGAATTTTGAGTTTGTCATCGCTTCAAAAGTTCTTGGGGCTTCAGATTTTTGGATTATCCGAAAACACATGATTCCAAACGGAATTGTTGCGACGGTAACATATTTGCCATTTATTCTTGTGAGTTCGATTGTTACTTTGACTTCTCTTGATTTTTTGGGTTTTGGTCTTTCGGTCGAGTCGGCATCACTTGGAGAAATGTTGAGTCAAGCAAAAAATAATTTACATGCTCCATGGATTGGAATTACAATTTTTCTGACACTCTCAATATTATTAACATCGCTTGTTTTTATTGGTGAGGGAATTCGTGACGGTTTTGATAGTAAAAAGTAGGTCTTGATTTTATCAAAAAATAGTTCATAATGTCGATTCCTTTATAGCATATTTTATTATTTTAGGAGGCATCATGAGAAATCTATTTTTAATATTTCTCTCGACTCTCACTCTTTCAGCTGGAATTGGTCATATTTCAGCGATGAGAGGAGATGTTACGATTGAACGAGGTGGTCAAAAAATTCCCGCATCAAAAGGTTTTGAGATTGAGGAACAAGACACTATTCTTACTACAAAAAAAAGTAAGGCACAACTAAAATTCGAGGACAACACTGTTATTCGAGTTGGGCGAAATGCTGTTTTCAAAATCGAGGAGTATCTTTATGATAAATCGAACAATTCAAAAGCTAAATTTAAAGCTAAGAACGGTTTCTTTTCTGCGGTAACTGGTGGAATTGGGAAAGTCGCAAAAGATAGATTTAAATTAAAAACAAAAACTTCGACAATTGGTATTAGGGGAACACATTTCCAAGGAACTGTTGATGACTTAAAAGGTGAAGAAGAAATTGCATGTTTAAGAGGTGCAATTAGTGTTGAGATAGCTGGACAACTTCTTGATGTTGAAGCGGGTGAAATTATGAATATTAAAGATGGAGTTTCAAGTCCAGTCCGAAAAATTCAATCCAAAGATATTAAATCAATGGAGACAAAAAGTATTTCAAAATCAAACCCTGCGGAACTTTCTGATGTTGGATTACAGCAACAAGCGGAAACAATGAAACTTATTGCAGACAGTGATGCAAAACTTTTGGAATATGGAAAATTGACTGCGGAAATGTTAAAACGACACTATGTTGAATCTGATGTGAAATACAGCAAAGATTATTCAATTGAGAGCGGAACTGAAAATGTTCAAATTGAACTTTATACAGAAGACAGTTCAGATATGAGAGGATTGGCACAAAATATTGTTTCTCTTATGGACTACACAATTTATCCTTTTGGTGTTGAACAAGATGAACTTTTAGAACTTTTTAATACTCAAACAGATGGAATTAAGGAATTAGCGGAAAGTGATTCTGAAAATGGTGCGGAAATTATTGAAGCTGTAAATAGCATTGTGGAAGCGACGGGAAATCTTCAACCACAAGTAGATTATTACGAGATTGCTCTTGCAAATATGGTTTTAAATAGTGAAGCTTACGGAGTGAATGAAGAATATTTAGTAGCTTTGGCACAATCTTTGATTGCAATTCCTAGTGACAAAACTTTAGAATTAGCAAACAGTCTTGTTGAGACTTCTGGAAATATTGAGGTGAATCAAGAGTTAGCACAATCTATTTTAGATTCAAATAATCCAATTGTGGAAAATAATAGCGAAGTGAGAAAAGAGATTCTTGACTTACTCGCAGGAATTTTTGAGTTGAGTGATGATGAAATCATTATCGAAGATGTTGCACAACTCCAAAATGAAGTTCCGTTTGATGTTCGTTTTACATTAAATAACTTACCAACTGCCGATGAGGTCGGAAAATATGTTTCTGGATTAAAACCGTGGGATGGTTCAGTTGATGGCGGAACAATTGCACGATACAGCGGAAATATGATTTTTGCTTCAAAAATTGTTCCTGTTCAACTTGAAACTGGTGAAGTTGTTGAAACTATTTCGGACGAACAAATTCTTGTAAATAATGGAATTGACAAAGAGATTGTTCTTGAAACAGATTTTGTAAATAGTTTTGTTGGTGCAAATATGGAATATGGAGATGGAAAATTCTATTTCTCAAATTCTGGTGTTGGTGCTTTAGGTTACAATCCAGACGGTGCGGATTTCCTTTTTTACGGATCAAATATGGTTTATGCAAATCAAGAGATTTTCGGTTTTGACGGCGATGTTTATCTCGGTTTCCAATTTGGAAAATATACAGGTTCTGATTTAGAAAATATGTCGGCACATGTTGCAATTATTGATATTGAAGATGAAAATTCGCTTTATGATGTTTCTCCATACGAATCTTTGCGAGGTGGATTTGTTGCGGAAAAAGTCCAACAAACTGAAGTTTATAAAAAAGAGATTGGTTCAGACGAAACTTTTTCTTGGGGATATTGGGCTTATCAATTTGAAGGTGAAAATGAGAAAATTCGAGGTGCTTGGGTTTCAACAGACTTAGAAAGAACTGCTCGAGAAAATATCCCACAAATTGCTACTGCTTCATATTCTGGTGAAATTTACGGAACAGTTGAAAATGCACTTACAGAAAAAGAGGCGGTCGCAATTGAAAACGGAACTTTTGATTTTGGTTTTGACTTCACAAACAAAACTATGAGCGGGGATATTGAATTTAGTACGGAAGAAACAGACTATTCAATGCAATTCCAAACAGCAAATCAACTTGTTTATGAAGATGGAGCAGATCACGATTTTGAGTTCAAAAAATCTTTCTCAACTTCGGTTTCAAATATTGGTGTTGAAGATGCTCCACAATTTGTTTTAGAGAGTGGAGATAATCCAGAATATATGCAAGGACAAGGAAATTTTTACGGTGAAAATAGTGAAAGTATCGCTGGAGGATTTACTGCTGGTTTCCAAAATGGAGATACTGCAATCGCTACTTTTAAAGGCGAAAAACAATAAAAAATCTTGTCGGAATCCTCTCCGACAAGTTAAATTCACAGGATAATTTTTGAAAATATTTTTAATTTTACTTTTTGTGCTATTTCAGAGTTGTGAAAATTCTGGAGAAGAAAAAGAGAGTGAAGCAGAAGAGACTTCTATACGAATTTCTGGTATCGCGATTGACGGATATTTGTCTGGTTCTAATGTTGAACTTCTTGGAGAAACAACAGTAACGGATGAAAATGGAACTTGGGAATTATATTTTCCAATTTCGGAAAAAGAGAACTTGAAAGAGAGTTTTGTAACAATTAAGAATGGAATTGACACGGCAACGGGTGAAGAATACGAAGGAGTTATTCGTGTTCCTGTAACAAGTTGGTATTCCGCAACTGTCGGAACTCCAATCACAACTATTATTAGTGCGATGATGAATGAAGATAAAAATTCAAGTTCCGCATATTCTGATTTTAGTTGTCTAAGCGGAATTCCTGTTGAAACACTCTATCTTGACCATATGGAAATGATTCAAGACGGCGATCCAGAAACCAGAAAAACTGGTATCAAAATTGTCAAAACTGCACTTGTAATTCAAAAAAGTCTTAAATATTTATCTAAATAGTTGCACTAAGTAACAATATTATAGAACTATAAATTAAAATATTTCCATAAATTAATGTTAAAGAAAGATAAAATCTGATAG
>AKKQ01000051.1 GCA_000276965.1 Thiovulum sp. ES
ATTTTCATCTGATGATTTTTCATCTATTTCACCCAATTTGAGAGGGCTTCCATTCTTTCATATGCAGTCAAATCAAGTTTCACAGGAGTGATTGAAGTTTTTCCATCAAAAATTGCCTCAAAATCTGAACGAAAACCTTTTTTCTTTTCTCTAACTTCCCAATTTAGGGGATGAGTGCCAAGCCAAAAATGGGTTTCATTTTGAGGAGAATCACATTGTTTAAAATCATTTCCATAAATTCTGTGTCCAGAAAAAGTGATTTCAGGTTTTCCATCTCCTTTTGGCGGAATATTAATATTCAAAAGTTCTCGTTCTCCAATTGGCATTTCTCCTTCAAATATTTTTCTAACGATATTTTCAATGACACTTTTTGCGAGAGTGTAGTCGATATTTTTCCAGTTGCCACCTTTTCCAATAACTTGAGAAATTGCGATTGATGGAAAACCTTGCAAAACTCCCTCCATTGCACCTGCAACAGTTCCAGAATATGTAATATCTTCGCCTAAATTTGCACCTTCATTTATTCCACTAACAACAAGATCAAAGTTCATATTTTTAAAAATTGCATTTTTTGAGAGATAGACACAATCGCTTGGAGTTCCATCATCAATTTTGTAAATGTCTTTTTCAAGCTCAACAACTTTTAGAGGATTTTTGAGAGTTAGACTATGGGCAGAGGCACTTTTTTGGTGAGCAGGAGCAACAGTTACAACACGACCAAACTTTTCTAAAACTTCGCGAATTGCAATAATTCCACTCGCATCAAATCCATCGTCATTTGTAAGTAATATTGTTTTCAAATCTTTCTCTTTTTCTTTTGATTGTAACAGAAAAGAGGGTTTTTTTTGAGAAAAAAAAATTGGGAGACTCTTTTTCATGATAAAATTATAAAAAAATTTAAAACATAGCTTTATAATTTTAATTTAAAAATTGGAGAAAAAAATTTTGGAAAAAGAGCTACTTACTGCAAAAGGTTATGATAGATTAACTGCGGAAATTAAAAAAATTACTCTTGAAGATCGCACAAAAATTATTGAAGAGGTGCAAACTGCAAGAGAACATGGTGATTTAAAAGAGAATGCTGAATATCATGCAGCAAAAGAAAAACAGAGACTTCTTGATAAAAAACTTGAAGAGTTAAATTCATTACTTGCAGATTCTCAAATTATTGATCCAAGCAAATTACCTCACGATATTGTCTCTTTTGGTAGCACTGTAACAATTGTTGATCTGGATACTGAAGAAGAAGCAACTTACACAATTGTTGGTAGTTATGAAGCAGATGTTGATCGAGATATTATTTCTTACAATTCGCCACTTGCAAAAGTTCTGCTTGGAAAACCTGTTGGTGAAGAGCTTGAGGCAACTCTACCAGGTGGAGTAAAAGAGTTTGAAATTCTCTCAATTGAGTATCGGAGTGAAATTTTTGAAAGTTAAAAAATTAAATGAATTAGCAAAAGTTCCTGAATATAAAACGGCAGGAAGTAGCGGTTTTGATTTTTCTTCAGTTGAAAATTTGGTTTTAAAAAAAGGTGAAACAGCACTTGTAAAAACTGGATTATCTTTTGAGATTCCTGAAAATCTTGAAATTCAAGTTCGACCGAGAAGCGGATTGGCATTAAAACATGGAATTACTGTTTTGAATTCTCCTGGAACAATTGATTCAGATTATCGTGGAGAAATTCAAGTTATTTTGATAAATCATGGGAAAGAGGATTTCCAAATTTCAGTCGGCGACCGTATTGCTCAAGGAGTAGTTGCACGAGTTGAAAAAGTAAATCTTCAAATTACCGATGAAGTCAGCCAAACTGAAAGAGGTTCTGGTGGTTTTGGTAGCACAGGAAAAAATTAGAACTGGTCAGGAAAATCGATATTCTCTTCATCTGGTGGAGAGAATTGAGTCTCTCGCTGAATTGTGTTGTCTAAGTTTCCGAAATTCTCAACAAAATCTACAAACTTTGTGAATCTTTTCTGAAAAGAGAGTTTCACAACTCCAGTTGGTCCGTTTCGCTGTTTTCCAATAATTATTTCAGCGACTTCTTCCTCTTTCTCTTCAGTTTGAGCTTTGTAACTATTATTTCCTTTTTCTCTTTCAGCTTTTTCTTTCTCTTTTTCGGCTTTCATACGATAAACATCATCACGATAAACAAACAGAATTATGTCAGCATCTTGCTCCAGAGCACCACTCTCTCGGATGTCTGACATGATTGGTCGTTTGTCGTTTCGGCTTTCTAAACTTCGATTTAATTGCGAAAGTGCAATAATTGGAATTTTCAACTCTTTTGCAAGAAGTTTCAATCCCCGTGAAATATCACTCACCGCAAGATGCCTTTCCCGTGAATTTGCCGAACTCATAATTTGAATATAATCAACAACAGCAAGACCAAGTTCAGGATTTTTCGCTTTCAATTTTCGGAGTTTTGTTTTCAATTGGTGAATATTTACATTTCCATCATCATCAACAAACAGTTTTTTGTCTTCAAAATTTTTCAAAGAATTATTCAAATGATACAGATCAGAATCTTCCAAATTTCCCGTTCTTAAATTTTGAAGAGGAATCATGGAATCAATACTTAAAAGTCGCAACATTAACTGTTCAACAGGCATTTCAAGAGAGAAAAAAGCAACTCCGATTTGATTTTGTAGTGCATGATAAACAAAATTCAGACTTAAGGCTGTGTTATGTGTTACCGTCATATCTTCTAAAAGAAATAAATTATTTCCATCGAGAGTAAAGCCAAAATATTGATCAACAATATCTTCTTCAACTCTAATACCAGTTTGATTCCAACTTCTTTTTACAGTCCAAGGTTTAGCTTTTTTTCGAGGAATCTTCACAGGAATTTTGTCAATATCTCCAAAAAATCGAACCCTATAATAAATTCCTACAAAATTTATTTTTTTAATTTTGCCCTCTTTTTCTATTAAAGATGTTCTAAATCCTAAACTATCACAAATGAATTTTATATTTTCTGCAAGGACTTTACTTTTTTGAGTAATTTCATAGCCATTTGCTTGAGAATCATAATATCCATCAGAGTCAATAAGTCCAGCTAAAAGTTGCAAACGAATTTCTGTTGTATTTGTCAAATAATTATGGGGAATATGTTTATTTTTCAATAAATTTAGTTTGTTTAATTCTTCTTGAAGTGAAAAATTATGACGACCTTGCACTCCATTTGTTATTGAATAATCAGGTGCTTTTCCTGTGCCAACATATTTTGTTACCTGTAAAGAAAGAGATTCTGCATATTCATACAAATATGAAACGACCTCATCGTCGATATTTGTTATTCTAACACTAGCAGAATTTCCATCACCTAACCAAAGACCTAAAAAATATGGTTCAACTGTTATTGGCTTTTCTTCAAATTCAACAGCAACTTTATAACCTTTGTAATTGCTTTTAAACTTGTCTGATTTTTGAATATAATCTTTTACAGAAATATTTAAAATATCTCCGTGTTTATGTTTTCCTTCATTTCGACTTCTTTTTAAAGATAGAATATGGGACTCATTTACTCGATAATCAATTCCTTTATTCTGTCGAATCCAATACATTTTTTCACGACCTGTTGTAATGCTTAAAACTTTTCTAGGAGTTGAATCATCTCCCATTAACAAGTCCCCAACTTTAATTTTTTCTACTGAAAGCTGAGTCCCATCGTATAAAGTTATCTTAGTTCCTTTACTCATACATTTGCCCATCGACGGCCTAGCAGCGAGTATTACGAGATCACCAGCATTAAAACCTGTTAATTGCTTGTCAAGAAAAGCAAAACCACTACTTACACCTGTAACGGATTTGTTTTCTCGCTCTTTTGCAATTTCTATAAATGCTTGAGTATCTTTTAGGATTTCATCAATCTCTTTAAATCCGCCCGTCGTACTCTCTTGACCAATTGCAAAAATTTCCTCTTCAGCATAATTTAAAAGCTCTTCGCTGTCTAAATCTTGTTCAAAAATTCCATCTTCTAGCTCTTTAGCAACATGTAAAAGTTTTCGTTTTGTGCTTTTATTTTTAAGTTCATTGATATAAAATTCAAGTTTTGTTACAGGATGTTCAAGAAATATATTGAAAAACTCTTCTTCATTAAATTTTTTCTCTTTTTCCAACTCATCTTTAATCATATCTTCAGAGACAATTTTTTTTCCATTATGCAATTTCAAAATAACACGATAAAGATCGCGATAAAAAGGAATGTAAAAATCGTCTGTTGTTATCTCTGCTGAGTAATCTTCGATAAATTCTGGTTGAAAAATTAGAGAAGAGAGAATAATTCTCTCAATATTACGATTGTGAATCCGTTCAATTGGTAAATCCAAAAAGTATCCTGCTTGAAAATTTGATGTGTATCTAATTTTAACACATTGCTACTTTTTTAAATTTTTCTATTTAGAATTCTCGAAACTTGACATGTTGAAATGTGTGGGAGACATGAACTTTATCCCCGTCAAAAATCTCTTTTGCAACTCGTTTATTTGTTGAGTGATATGGTTTTACTGAGTTCTCTTTGCAAAAATTTATAATTTGGTAAGTTGCACCAAAATCACCACTAACCAAAGAGAGATCATTTTTTTTGCCATTTTTAAAAATCCATTTTTTTATCGGTTCTAAATATTTTTCTAACTCATTTTTATCCAAATCAGCTGGAATTTGAGACCATTTTTTTTGTAAATCTTCTGGCAAACTTAAAAATTCTGAAACTCCCAAGCTCTCTTGTGCATCACTTTTTTGATTATCTGTTAATTTGTGGCTAAAAATTAGTAGCATTTTTTTGCTCATGAAAAACCTTGTTTTTATTTTTGGGAAGAAATTTTGTTGTATTTAAAATAGATCTCCGTAATTTGGTGAAATATTACAGAGATGTATAGACAAAAATAGTCTAAAAAAATTATTTGTTTTGAAGTTGTTCGTAATCTGAAAGAAGAAATTCAATTGTGAAGTCAAAAAGCTCTCTATAAAAAGGAGTTGTTGCCATACTTTTCATTCCAAGAAGATAAGGCACTACCCATTTTAAGAGATGTTCTCTTAAAAAACCTTTTTGTGCTTCGACCTCATCACGAAAAACAACACTTTGCATAAATCCGAATTCAATTCCAAGGTGATCAGGTGAGATAATTTCAGTCTGATTCATGTTTATTTCAAAACCATTCTGAAAATAAAATGCCATAACTGGATTTTGCAAACCAACAAGTGCTTCCTGTTTTGAATCTAAAACAAAACTCTCTATTGGTTGTGTGTGAAGAAGAAACATCGAACTAAAATCGATATTTAGCTCCTCTTCAATTTTTTCCAAATCCCCAAACTTAAACCATTCGGAACTCTCGACTCCGATGAGGTCAAGTAGTCCGCTGTTTTGAGAGAGTTCAAAAACTGCCTGTTTATCAAGAACATCAGAAAAAACTCGTGAAAGAAAAGCATAAATAAGAACTCTCTGGTTCATCTATTACTTATCTAAACCTAAAATGTAATAAGCATTGTCATTAACAGTTTGTAACTTAACTTTATATTTTGAAGCCCACTCTTTTACCATTTCATGAAACTCAGCATTTTGAGTTCTGTTTGCACTTTGGTGATGTTTAATTTTAAGATAATTTTCACTGTTTGAAAGTGCAACATATGCATCGATTTTTTCAAGTTTTCTATGTAAATCAAAAATATGTTTCTCAATTGCTTCAAATTGATTTGTGTTTTCTCGAACAGCTGAAACTTGATTTAAAAGAGCATCATTTACATTACCCATACCTAATTGGTGAAGGATTCCTTCATTACTTAAATCTAAAGTCATTTTAACCTTTTCTATTTTTTTATTTAGCAGATTGTAGCAAAAACCAACAATTTTCAGCGGGTAATAATAAAATATTATATATGTTTTTCACTCAATAACCTCGGCAAAATAATCAATTCGATAAAATTTCTAAAGTAAGTAAATTTAGGAAACAAATTGGAAAACTTAGAAGAAGTATTAAAAAAACACAAATTGAGTCAAAACGACTATTCAGAGATTTTGAGAATTCTTGGACGAGAGCCAAATTATCTTGAGATTGGAATTTTCTCAGCAATGTGGAGTGAGCATTGTTCATATAAATCTTCCCGAAAATATCTTTCTGGATTTCCAACAGAAGCAGATTGGGTGATTCAAGGTCCAGGTGAAAATGCTGGAGTTATTGATATTGGTGATGGAATGGCAGCTGTTTTCAAGATGGAGTCTCACAATCACCCAAGTTATATTGAACCTTACCAAGGAGCTGCAACAGGAGTCGGTGGAATTATGAGAGATGTTTTCACAATGGGTGCAAGACCCGTTGCAAGTTTAAATTCTCTTAGATTTGGAGATGTGAAAAGGGACGATGAGGTCGGACGATACCAAAGATACCTTGTAAAAGGAGTTGTTGGTGGAATTTCTGGCTATGGAAACTCTATGGGAGTCCCAACAATTGGGGGTGAAACTTCTTTTGATGACTGCTACAACGGAAATATTCTTGTAAATGCTTTCAACTTGGGAACAGTAAAAAGTGATGAAATTTTCTACGGTCGAGCCGAAGGAATTGGAAATCCAGTTGTTTATGTTGGTTCAAAAACTGGACGAGATGGACTTGGTGGAGCAGTTATGAGTTCTGATAGTTTTTCGGAAGAGACAAAATCTCTCCGACCGACTGTTCAAGTTGGAGACCCTTTTACAGAAAAACTACTTTTAGAAGCTTGTCTCGAAGCATTTCAAACGGATCATATAGTTGGAATTCAGGATATGGGAGCAGCAGGACTGACCTCATCGTCATTTGAGATGGCTGACCGTTCTGGTAGTGGAATGAAAATGGACTTGTCAAAAGTTCCTGCACGAGAAGAGGGAATGCAACCATACGAATTTATGCTTTCAGAGTCTCAAGAACGAATGCTAATTTGTGCAAAAGCGGGACACGAAGACGAACTTCTTGAGATTTTCCACAAATGGGAACTTGATGCCGTTGTCATTGGTGAAGTTACAGATACTGGTCGAATGGAACTTTTTTGGGAAGATGAGAGAGTTGCAGATATTCCTGTTGCTCCAATCTCTAGCGAATGTCCTCTTGCGGATCGACCAATTGCAAAACCAAAATATTTAGAAACAGTTTCAGAAACTTCGGAAATTGGAAAAATCTCAAATGGTGAAGCTTTCAAAAAACTATTTTCGTCGGTAGAAGTTGTTGAAAAATCTTGGATTTATGAGCAATACGATTCAATGGTTCAGACAAACACGGTTAAAAAAGGTGGCGATTTAGATGCTTCTGTTGTTCGGGTGAAAGAGAACGGAAAAGCTCTAGCTATGAGTTCAGATTGTAATCCGAGATATTGCTACATCGATCCAAAAGGTGGAAGTGCTTCAGCCGTTATGGAGAGTGGGCGAAATGTGGCAATGACTGGTGCTAGACCAAAAGCGATTACAGATTGTTTGAATTTTGGAAATCCTGAAAACCCTGAAGTAATGTGGCAATTTGCGGAATCAACTTATGGAATTAAAGAGGCATGTAAAGAACTTTCGACACCAGTTGTTAGCGGAAATGTTTCACTTTACAATGAGACTGATGGAAATTCTGTTTTTCCAACTCCGTCAATTGCTATGGTTGGTGTGAATGAGAGTCAAGAAAAAATTCTTCCATCAGTTTGGCAAAAAGAGGGCAACTCACTTTTCTTAGTTGGTAAAACGGAATCTGAATTTGGTGGTAGCCTCTATCTGAAAGAAATCTACGATGAGGTCGCTGGAGAACTTCCAAAAATCGACTACAAAAAAGAGTTGGCACTTTGGGAACTTGTTATTCGTGGAAATGAAAACGGGCTTTTAGCTTCTGCCAAAGATTTAAATGTTGGTGGTTTAGCAATTGCACTTGGAAAACTTTCAGCAAAAAGTGGCTTTGGAATTTCGGTAAAAACGGAATTTGGAACTGATATTTTCTCAGAAAGCTTTTCTCGAGCAATTGTTGAAGTGAAATCTGGAAAAGAGAGTGATTTTGTAAATCTCTCAAAAGAACTCAATTTAGAAATTAGTGAAATTGGAAAAGTTGGAAACTCTGATAAATTTGAACTTGATGAAATCTCACTTGAACTTTCTGAACTCAAAGATATTTATTTTAACTCTTTCAAAAAAATTGTAGAAAAAGAGTCTTAAAAAATTGTCGGATTTTTTCCGACAAGAGAGAGATTTAATTTTTTAATTTTAAAAAGTTGTCAAGCATTTCGTGTCCAAATTCACTCATAATTGATTCTGGATGAAATTGAATTCCGTAAATTGGTAAATTTTTCACTTTCATTGCCATTAATTCTTTGTCATCTGCACTCCAAGCAAGAGGCTCAATATCTTCTGATAAATTATCTCTATTGACAACAAGTGAATGGTATCGAGTAGCTCGAAACTCTTTTGGAATTCCATTGAAAATTTCATTCTCTCCAAATAGCTGAATCTGTGATGTTTTTCCATGCATCATATTTTTCGCTTCAACAATTTCTCCACCAAAAACTTGTGCAATTGTTTGATGTCCAAGACAAATTCCAAGAATTGGGATCTCCGCTTTTCCCAATTTATCAACAACATCTAAACTAATTCCAGCCTCATTTGGCGAAGCTGGTCCAGGAGAAATAATAATTTTTTCTGGATTCATCTCTCGAATTTGCTCAACCGAGACTTCATCATTCCGAACAACTTTTAAATCTGCTCCTAGTTCATTGCAATATTGCACAATATTATATGTAAAGCTATCATAATTATCAATCATTAAAATCATTTTTTTCTTCTTTTTTTGGTAAATTCTATCGACTTTTAGAAAAATTTGACATTTTTTTTTTTACAAGCTACAATTCCACTCACAAAAAAATATGCGGGAATAGCTCAGTGGTAGAGCATAACCTTGCCAAGGTTGGGGTCGCGAGTTCGACTCTCGTTTCCCGCTCCATTTTTTTCGCCCGGATGGTGGAATTGGTAGACACAAGGGACTTAAAATCCCTCGGTAGAAATACTGTGCCGGTTCAAGTCCGGCTCCGGGCACCACTTTTTTGATGGCGGCATCGCCAAGTGGTAAGGCCGCGGCCTGCAAAGCCGTTATCCCCAGTTCGAATCTGGGTGTCGCCTCCAGCACAGAAAAGTTTAAGGATTTCTTGATAGAATTCCGCTCACAAAATCAAAGGGTCTTTGGCAGAGTTGGTCGAATGCACCGGTCTTGAAAACCGGCGAGGGTAATACCTCCCAGGGTTCGAATCCCTGAGGGCCCGCCACTCACTTCATATAAAAATCTCCGAAAATAAAATCTGATAGAATTATTTAAAAACTATTAGGAAACTCCATTTGAAAAAAAGAAACTATTTATTAATTTTATTAGCACTATCAACTGCATCATGTGGAAACGAAGATACTGCGGAATCGAATCGGTTTGAGACTCTTCAAGCGATAGATGATGGAGACTTTGATGTTGCGATTAGTAATCTCTCAAATTGTGAAAATGCAAAAGGTTTTACAGAAGAGGAGTGTCTTGTAAATCGTGGAATGAGCTATTTTGGAAAAGCTGGATACGACCTCATCGCAATGGGAGAAGATCTCTATTTGGATTTGATAGATAAGACAATTACAGATGATGAGAGAGATATAAAAATTCTTGGAACTATTTTGGATAGATTTAGCGGAGAGAATATTCAAAATGGGATTTCGGATTACAAATCTCTTCTTTCACTTTATGATATGAATGAGAGCAGTTGCACAAAGAATTTTTTTGAGACATTTACAGACAATCAACAACAATCATGCTTGGCGATAAATCCAATTCTTTTACTTGAAGTTTTAGACGAAGATTCGGAAACTTCAAATGAAAAATCTGTTGATCTCGAAGACCTCCTTTTTATAAACAGCTCTGTTACGGGTGTTGTTCCCTCGATTGACAGCGAAAATATGGCAAAAATCTTAAACGGTGATGAAATTAGCGATGAAGTACAAGATCAGCTTTGGGCTTCAACTTGCATGATTACTCCTGATTTTTGTAGTGATTTCAATTTCAGCGAACCAGAGCTTATAAAAAGTGAAGGAAATTTGGATTTTTGGAAAATTGAGAGCGAGAATGGAACTATTTATCGAATTACAGATGAGAACGGGAATTTTGTTCTTGTTGATTATGATGAAAATGGAACTGCAATTCCGCGACTGAGTGGAGAAATTCCGCAGACTCTCGATTCTGAAATTGTCTCAAAATTAAATAATGATGAAGAGTTTCTGACATCAATTGCAATTTCAGTTGATATCGGAGAGGGTAGCAGTGAAGAAAAAATAGCGGATTTTAAAACTGAAATTTGTGGCTACTCAACATGCGAAATAACAGAAAAAAATCTAATTGAATATCTGAATAATTTCTAATTCTTGTCGGATCTTTTCCGACGAAACCAAAAACAACATTTAAGATAAAATAATCTATCTATTTTTTTAAGATATAATTATAAAAGAAGAGAATATTATAAGAAGAGAATATTATATGAAGATTAAAAATAAAATACTGATTCCAATAATTGTGTTGCTTGTTCTTTTTTATTTAATTATTGCCTACTATGAGTTTAGTCAATATATAGAAGACAAAGAGCATGAAATCACAATTTCAAATTCAAACACTTTCAATTCAATTATAAAATCGCAGAATGAAATTCTAGAGACAGTTGGATTAAACTTAATAAATAGTTCGATTGTAAAACAAAGCTATTTAGAAGACGACCCGAAAATAATAGCAAATGAATTTTCAAAAACTTGGGAAACACTCAAAGAGAACAAGATGATTTCAGAAATCCATTTTTTTAAACCACCAGCAATCTCATTTGTCAATTTTTCAAGTTTGGTTTTCAATGAAGCTGATGTATCAAAAATAAGAACAGATGTTGATTGGACATTTGACTCTTGCCAACAGAGTAGCCACATGTTTGCTTGTAGAAAATATGTTGGTTTTAGAAAGGTTTATCCAATATTTGACGAAAATGAGAATATACTTGGTAGCCTTTCTGTTGGTCGAGATTTAAATGTAATTCCAGAACATTATAGAAAATTAGAAGAGAAAGATGCGATTTCTGTTTATCACAAAAAGAATATTTCAAATCTACAAAAAGACATAATAGAGAACATACAAAATCACAGCTTAAATATAGACGAACATCTTTTTTTAAACAGTGATATAAACTATTTGGAAAAAGATTTTTTTGAAAAATTAGATTTGGATCAAAAACATCAAACAATATATTATCACGGTGATAGATATTTTATAACTATTTTTGACATTCAAGGTTTTGACAAAAAAACTCTTGGACACATTGTTGTTTTAGATGATATTACAAGTGAGTATGAAGATTTTATAAATAAAGTTCTTAAAAACATCGGTTTTTTAACAACACTGATTTTTCTTGTCTATATTATTTTAAATAAAAATGTTGAGGCGATGACTCGCAAAATCTCAAAAATCTCAAAATTTGTAAGAAAGCTTCAAAATAGGAATTTTAGTGTTCTCGATGCAACCGATTTTGAGAAAAACAAACTCTCTGAAAATGAACTTGATGTTCTCTCTTACAGCCTTTTTAAAATGGGAATTTCTCTGAGAGAGTTATATGAAAACCAGCGAAATACAATTGATGAGAATATCTTAGAACTTAAAAATATGGTTTATGTTGATAGTTTGACAAAGTTACCAAACAGAAAGGCTATTGAGAAAGATTTACAAAAAGAGAGAGCATTTGCAGTTATTATTTTTGATGTTGATAATTTTTCACAAATAAATAACTTTTTTGGTGCAAACACAGGAAACACAGTTCTTATAAATATTGCCAAACATTTAAAAAACCTCATCGCAGATTTTTCTGATTATGGGATTAAAGTTTATAGAATTGGTTCTGATGAGTTTGGAATTATTTATAGAGAATGCAAATTTTCTGTCGAAGATTTTATCTTAAAACTTGTTAATAACTCCTCTGGAATTAGAATTTTTAATTTGCCTGATGATATTGATTTAGAAGTTGATTTGACTGTTGGAATTTCAAAAGGGGAAACTTCTTCTGTTGAAAATTCAGATATTGCACTGCATAAAGCAAAAGATGAAAAAATTCCATATTACATTTATGATGATGATATTTATTCTCTTAAAAAAGAACAAGAGAATAATATAAATCTTCTTTCAATGATAAAACATGGAATTCTTGAAGATAAATTTACGGTATTTTTTCAACCAATTTTCAACTCAAAAAGAGAAATCATAAAATATGAGAG
>AKKQ01000052.1 GCA_000276965.1 Thiovulum sp. ES
ACGATATAAACAATGACGGAAAAATAGATAGTAATAAATTTGATAGTTCTGCTCTTTCCCAAGGAGATATGTTTAAATCTACTTACGACACAGACAACGATGGCAAAGTAGATGTAAATAAAATTGATGTTTCATACACTCTGCCAGAAAATGATGGTGGAAATGGACAATTTATTTCAACAGATGGAAATGGAAACCTAAATTGGACAACTATAAATCAATATACTCCAACAAAAAACGACACAAATATTTTCTTAAATTCATCAAATGCTGAATTCTTAGATGGATCAAATGCTCTTGCTTGGGGAGTTGGAACAAAAGCAACGGGTTCAATTTCAACTATTTGGGGCTATGACTCAAATGCTTCTGGACAAATTTCAACAGCATGGGGACATGAAACCAGTTCTTCTGGACAAACAGCAACAGCTTTTGGGCATAAAACAGAAGCTTCTGGACTTGTTTCAACGGCTTGGGGTAATGGAACAACTGGGCTAGGTTCTGCTTCAACAGTTTGGGGTGAAGGAACTTATGGAATTGGAAATTATTCCACTGCTTTTGGTTATCAAACAGAGGCAATTGGTATGATGGCGACAACATGGGGTCAGGAAACAAAAGCAACTCAACAAAATTCAACGGCTTGGGGTAATAAAACAGAAGCTTCTGGACTTGTTTCAACAGCATGGGGTTCTGAAACGAATGCTTCTGGGCAATTTTCAACAGCTTGGGGACAAGATACAAATTCATCTGGAGCTTTATCAACAGCATGGGGTTCTGAAACAAATTCAACAGGAACTTTAACGACGGCTTGGGGTCAATATGCAAAATCAACTGGTTTTGTTTCGACAGCATTTGGTGTTTCAACAAAATCTTCTGGATATGGTTCAACAGCTTTTGGTCTTGGGACAGAAGCTGTTGGAACTGGAACAACTGCAATTGGAACATTTAACACAGTGAATAATACAGATGCTCTTTTTGTTGTTGGAAATGGAATGGGAAATACAAGATCAGATGCTTTTGAAATCGACACAAGTGGAAATGTAAGAATTTCTGGAAAACTCTTTGTTGGTGGCGATGAGGTTTCAGCTTCTGGAACTTCAAGTAGTTCAACTGATCGGGACACTATTTTAAATGCAGATACTCCAACAATTTCAGGCGGAAATGCTCTTGCTTGGGGTTATCAAACAACTGCTTCTGGTGGAATTTCAACAGCTTGGGGACAAACAGCTAAAGCAACTGGAGGACTTTCAACTGCTTTTGGTTTGGATTCAAATGCCTCTGGTTTAATTTCAACAGCTTGGGGAATGGAAACAAATGCTTCGGGACAAACAGCTACTGCTTGGGGATACAGAACAAAGTCAAGAGGTCAACTAAGTACAACTTGGGGAATGGAAACAAATGCCTCTGGAAATCAAGCCACAGCTTGGGGAACTTCAAATAGTGCTGTTGGAAATAGTGCGACTGCTTGGGGTCAAGACACAAAAGCAATTGGAGGAGTTTCAACAACTTTTGGTCTAGGAACTTATGCAAGTAGTCAAGGAGCAACAGCTTGGGGACAAAACACAAAATCAACAGGAGAAGTTTCAACAACTTTTGGTCTAGAAACTTATGCGAGTAGTCAAGGAGCAACAGCTTGGGGGCAAAACACAAAATCAACAGGTTATTTTGCTACGGCTTTTGGTACAAATACAAAAGCAACGGCTGATAGTTCAACAGCTTGGGGAATGGAAACAAATTCAACTAATACAGCTTCAACTTCTTGGGGTGTTAGAAGTGTTGCTTTAAAAACTGGTTCAACAGCTTGGGGACAATATTCAAAAGCTGATGGAAATTATTCAACTGCTTTCGGTGTTGGAGCAAAAGCCTCAGGAAAAGTAGCTACTGCAATAGGTTTTAAAACAAATGCTTCTGAAGACTTTTCAACTTCTATTGGATACGAAAATAATGCTTCTGGATTAACTTCAATTGCTTTAGGTTCTAATACAGAAGCAAAAGGGTTAATGGCTATTTCGTCTGGAGTTGAAACAAAAGCTATTGGAAATTTTTCAACAGCCTTTGGTAGTGGAAGTAGAGCATTTGGGGATTTTTCAACAGCTTTTGGAAGTGAAACAAGAGCAATCGGTAATTTTTCAATGGCTTGGGGAGGTAAAACGGAATCTTCTGGGGATTTTTCAACAGCTTGGGGATTGGAAACAAATGCTTCTGGTTATGCTTCAACATCTTTTGGAGTTTATACAAATGCAGAAGGAAATTATTCAACAGCTTTTGGTTTTGGTTCAAAAGCGAATGGAATTATGGCAACAGCTTGGGGACTTGAAACAAATGCGTCTCAACAGAGTGCAACAGCTTGGGGAAGTAAGACAAAAGCACTTGGAAAATTATCCACAGCTTTTGGTAGTAAAACAGTTGCATCTGGAGATTTTGCCACGGCCTGGGGTGGAGACTCTCAAGCGAAAGGTTACAATGCAACGGCTTGGGGATCAGGAACACTTGCAGAGGGGAATGGTTCGACTACTTGGGGAACAAGAAGTAAAGCATATGGTGTTGGAGCTACAGCTTGGGGTAAAGATACAAATGCAAGTGAAGAATTTGCAACAGCTTGGGGATTGGAAACAAATGCTTCTGGTCTTGTATCAACTGCATGGGGTAAAGATACAAATGCTTCTGGAGTTCTTTCAACAACATTTGGATTTGCAACAAAAGCAATAGGTAAGATAGCTACAGCTTGGGGCGAACAAACGATAGCTTCTGGAGGGACATCAACTGCATGGGGTGAAGAGACAAATGCTTCTGGGGGTTTATCAACAACATTTGGATTTGCAACAAATGCTTCAGGAGAAGGTTCAACAGCTTGGGGATCGGAAACAAATGCTTCAGGAGTTCTTTCAACAGCTTGGGGATCGGAAACAAATGCTTCAGGAGTTCTTTCAACAACATTTGGATTTGCAACAAAAGCAATAGGTAAGATAGCTACAGCTTGGGGCGAACAAACGATAGCTTCTGGAGGGACATCAACTGCATGGGGTGAAGAGACAAATGCTTCTGGGGGTTTATCAACAACATTTGGATTTGCAACAAATGCTTCAGGAGAAGGTTCAACAGCTTGGGGATCAGAAACAAATGCTTCTGGATATATTTCAACTGCTTTTGGTAGAGATGCATTTGCTTCTGGATATATTTCAACTGCTTCTGGTCAAGATACAGTTGCTTCTGGGGATTTATCAACTGCTTTTGGATTGGGAACAACTGCTTCTGGGGATTTATCAACTGCTTTTGGATTGGGAACAACTGCTTCTGGATACAACTCAACAGCATTTGGTCAAGATACAACTGCTTCTGGTGAAGGTTCAACAGCTTTTGGTGTTAGAACGAAATCTAATGGAGAAGTTTCAACAACTTTTGGATTGGGGACAACTGCTTCTGGTGAAGGTTCAACAGCTTTTGGAATAGAAACATTATCCACTGGATATTCATCAACTGCTTTTGGATATGGTTCAGTTTCTGATAAATCAAACATGTTTAGTGTTGGACGGTATAACAATTATTCTGGTTTAACAGACCCTCTTTTTGTAGTTGGTAATGGTATCGGAGATGAACAAGGAGATCGAAGTAATGCTTTTGTTGTTTCTGGAAATGGAAATGTTTGGGTTCAAAACACAGTTACACAAGCTTCTGACCGTCGTTACAAAGAGAATATTCAACCACTGGAAAATGCTTTGAAAAAAGTTCAAGGAATTAACGGAGTTTTCTTTGATTGGAAAGATAAAAGAGAAGAGAATAGAAGTTTTGGTGTAATTGCTCAAGATGTCCAAAAAGTTCTTCCTGAACTTGTTCATGAAGATTCTCACGGATATTTATCAGTTTCATATTCAAAAATGTCTGCTCTTCTTGTAGAAGCTGTCAAAGAACAACAAGAAGAAATCGATGAAAAAAATCTTGAAATTTCTGAACTGAAAGAAGAAAATAAGAAACTCAAAGAGAATCAAGAGAAAATTATGAAAGCTCTTCAAAATCTTGGAATTGAGTTTTAAAAATGAAAAAAGTCTTACTGTTATTTTTTATAACAGCTCTCCCTCTTTTTGGGAGTGATTTAAATTACACAATTGAACATTTAAGCGATGGAACAGAAACCGAAGCAAAAACTCTTCTAAATAAAGATGGGTATCAAATAAGTATTGAAAGAGATGAAAATAGTTTTTATGGAAACTATCAAATAGGTTCAGCTGGAGAATATTTTCTCTCTTCAATTGAATACAACACACCTCCAGAAATAAATATTTCTGATTCAATTACCCTATTAGAAGACACATCCCAAAAAATTCCATTTTTATTTTTTGATGCAGAGGGTGATGAGTTAAATATAACTGTTTCAAAAAATGGTTTTAAAGGTTACTTATCAATAGAAGATGAGTATCTTATTTATTCTCCTTTCAACAATTTAAATGGAAGTGATTTTGTAACT
The DNA here is from genome assembly GCA_000276965.1 of Thiovulum sp. ES. Taxonomy (NCBI): domain Bacteria; kingdom Pseudomonadati; phylum Campylobacterota; class Epsilonproteobacteria; order Campylobacterales; family Sulfurimonadaceae; genus Thiovulum; species Thiovulum sp. ES. Next base: position 4,460 of record AKKQ01000052.1, read on the forward strand.
CTTCAATTTGATGACGGTTTTGATGAAGTCATTGAAAAAAATATTTCAATATTTATACAGGGAATTGATGATTCTCCAGTTTTAGCAGATATTTCAGATATTTCAATGGAAGAGGATTCTGGTGCAAAAACAATTTCTCTTTCTGTTTCAGATGTTGATTCCTATGGCACTCCTACTTTTTTTATAACTTCTAGTAACTTAGATATTGCAGAAATAAGTGTTATTGGAAATAATTTAAAAATAACTCCAAAAGATAATAAGTTTGGTAGTTCTACAATTGGTGTTACAGCATATTTAGGAGGCTCTTCCAGTTCAACAGAAAAATTTAATTTAAACATTTTACCTGTTGATGATGATCCAATTTTAAATAATATTTCTGATATTGAAATTGCAGAAGACTCAGAAGAGAGAACGATTCTTTTCTCTTTAACTGATAAAGATTCAGATATTTCAAAAGCAAATTATTCATTTGAAGTAAGCAATACAGAAATTCTCAATGTTGTTTTATTTGAAAGTAGCCTAAAAATAATTCCGAAAGAGAATAAATTTGGTGAAACAGAAATTACATTAACAGCTTCTCTTGATGGTAAAACAGTTTCAGATAATTTTACAATTTCAGTTTTATCAGTTGATGATATTCTAGTTTTAGATGAACTATCAGATGTAATAAGAGATGAAAATAGTGTAACATATTTTGTACCAATTTATATTTCAGATTTAGATTCTAATATTGCAGACACTGAATTTAGTATTAATTCTACAAACCCAGAAGTTGCTGATATAAAGATTTCTGAAAATGGAATTGAGATAACTCCAAGAGAAAATATGTTTGGTGAAACAGAAATTACATTAACAGCTTCTCTTGATGGTAAAACAGTTTTAAAGAATTTCAAATACACAGTCATAGGATTCAACACTGCTCCTGTAATTTTTGAACTGGACAATTTAAGTTTTGAAACATCAGTTTCAGAAAATATAGAAACAGTGTCAGTTAAAATGGAAGATGATATTGGAATAGCAAAATTCTCTGCTGTATCTTCAAACCCTGAAATTATTTCTGTTGAAACAGATTTAGAAAAATCAGAAATCTATTTAAGAATTTTAAAAGAAGTGGTTGGTGAAATAGATATTACAGTTATTGCAGAAGATTCTGAAGGTGAAAGAACAAGCAAGGTATTTACTGTCAAAATTTATCCAAATCAAGCACAGATTTGTCTTGAGAGAGCAAAAACAGAACTCGATTTTTCAAAAATAAGTGGTGAGAATAGTTCTCAAAATTATATTACAAAAGATTTGAACCTCATCGAAATAATGGATGATTGTGATGAAATTGTTTCGATAAATTGGGAGAGTTCTGAATCAAATGTTATTTCAGATAGTGGAAAAGTTGTAATTAATAAAGAGAAGGATTTTATTGTTCAGCTTTCTGCAAATTTGGAAAGTGCTGATTTTACAGCTGAAAAAAGATTTCTCTTAACTGTTCCAAAAGAAGAGTTTTCTGATGAGGTTCTTCTTGAAAAAGCAAAAGAAAATATAACTTTTGAATCAATAAGAGAAAAAAATAGTATGCATCATCAAATTTATTCAGATTTAAATCTCTATGAAATTGGAAGTTTTGATACAGAAATATCTTGGAATAGCTCTCCTAATATAATTTCAGAGAGTGGATCTATTCTTAGGAACAGTAATGATACTCCAGTAATTCTCTTTGCAACGATTACAAAAGGTGAAATTTCAACTCAAAAAACTTTCAATTTAGTGGTTAAGAGTCTGAAAAGTGAAGATTCTGATATTGTCTCAGATGATTTTGATTGGCTGACAACTTCTAAAATTTTAGGTTTAAATCGAAATAGTGAAAATATAAAAACAAACCTCTCTCTCTATTCAACAGGTGTTAATGGTTCTGATATTCTTTGGACAAGTTCAAATGATCAAGTTATAACAACTTCTGGAACTATTTTAAGAGATAGTAGTAATGATACTTATGTTCAATTAATTGCGAATATTAGCAGAGGAGATTTTTATAAGCAAAAAGAGTTTTTATTAAAAGTTCTAAAAGAAATTCCTGAAGATGACAACACAATGTACTCTTTTAATAGGATTGAGAGTTCTAGCGAATTAGATAAAAAAATAGTTACTCTTTTTGCAAAAGATTTAAATTCAAGTCAAGAAGTCGAATCAACAATAGAAATATCTTCAGCGATCCTGTCCGAAACATTTATAGATGAAGATACCTTAAAAACATTTATCGAGGGAAATTCTTCGACTTCAACTATCTATTTAAATAGTGATGGAACAGTTGAGACTCGAATTGAAACTACAAACGGAACAAATGATATTTTTGTAAAAGCTGTTGGTGGAAAAATTGAAATAGATCAAAATGGAACAATTCTTATAGATAGTTTAGGCAGAGATGTTTTTGTTGAAGAAAACGGTGTCATACAACACTCTGTAAATAAAACAGTTGCAACTTCTAAATTAGTTGGTAGTTCAGTTCTAGTTTCAGAAGACAATATTCAAACAAGTTATCAATCAATTTCTGAGAATGAAAGTAATAAAGTTATTTTAAAAGCTCTTGTTGAAACAAGTAATGACGAAAAAACAAAAACATCTTTCACTATTATAAATTTAGAAAATGGTCAAAAAATAGAGTTAGACCAGACTCTTTCAGATAAATCACATTTTTCTGAAGATTCTAAAATTGAAATAAACAAAAATATAAACGGTGAAATAGAAATTACAATTAAAACTAAATTGGTGGATAATTTATTTATTGAATAACTTTTGTCGGAGAAATCCGACAATTTTTTACAAAATGTAGTGTGCGATGTCTTCGTTTTCGTAGAACTCTTTTAGTTCAGTCTCGACCATCTCTTTTGTAACTGTAACTTTTGTTCCGCTGTGTGTTTCCGCCTCAAAACTAATTGGTTCAAGAACTTTTTCAATAACAGTATGAAGTCTTCTTGCCCCAATATCTTCACTTTTCTCATTTGCTTGTTGAGAAATTTTTGCGAGTGCTTGAATCGATTCGTCAGAAAATTCTAACTCAACATTCTCAACTCCCAAAAGTGCTTGATACTGTTTTAAAAGTGAATTTTTAGGCTGAGTCAAGATTTTGTAAAGAGTTGTTTCAGTAAGGGATTCCAATTCAACTCGTAGCGGAAAACGACCTTGTAATTCAGGAATTAAATCGCTTGGTTTAGAAAGATGAAAAGCTCCTGCCGAAATGAAAAGAATGTGATCCGTTTTCACTTGCCCATATTTTGTATTAACAACACTACCTTCTACAATTGGTAGTAAATCTCGCTGAACACCCTCTTTGTTTGGATCATTCCGCGAAGAATTTCCAGTTCCAACAGCAATTTTGTCGATTTCGTCAATAAAAATAATTCCCTCTTCTTGAGTTTTTCGGACAGCTTCTCTCTTTATCTCCTCTTTGTCAAGAACAGAATCGATAGCTTCATTTTTGAGAATATCTTTTGCATCTTTTACAGAAACCTCTCGTTTCTCTTTTTTTCCGCCGAGAGAATCAAACATAGAACCAAGAGACTCTTGAATTTTTATAATTTCAACATGACCGCCTTCTTCGTTTCCGCCAAATGGAGAAGCTTTTGAAATCTCAATTTCAATTCGTCGCTCGTCCATATCGCCGTTGATGACTTTTATCATCATTTTTTCTCGCTGTTGTAAATATGTCTCTTCGGAAATTGTAGAAAATTTTGGTGGTTTTGGAAGCAATTTATCGACAATTTTATTTACAATATATTTTTCAACTTCTTCTTTGCTTTTTTCCTGAAAATCATTCATCACCATATTGTAAGAGAAGTGAGTTAAATCCCGAACCATAGATTCAACATCTCGACCGACATATCCAACTTCAGTATATTTTGAAGCCTCGATTTTAATAAAAGGGAAATTCATGATTTTTGCAAGTCGTCGAGCAATTTCAGTTTTACCAACACCAGTAGAACCAATCATCAAGATATTCTTAGGCATAACCTCTTCTTGCAATTCAGTTGCTAATTGCATTCGTCGGTATCTTGTTCGTAAAGCAAGTGCAATTGTTCTTTTTGCTCCACTTTGTCCAATCACATATTCGTCTAAATAGGAAACAATCTCTTTTGGAGTAGCACTTTTTGGATCAATCATTATTATCTACTTTTTCATAAAATTGTAACTTATTAATTTCCGAGATTTTGATTGTGCTGGAATTCAGGAACAATATTTTTTAAAATCTCTAATTTTCTGACCTCATCGGCAAATAGCATTTTTGAAATATCTTTTTGAAGTTGTCGAAAATCAATTTTTGTCGGTTCAGTAACAAAGATAGATTCATATTTTGTTTTCATTTCCGCATCTGAAATTAAAAGTTCTTCAAATTTTTTCTCACCAGGTCTCAAGCCGATAAACTCAATTTGCAAAGACTCTTTTCCATAGAGCTTTTTCATTTTTTCAGCTAAATCAACAATTTTAACAGGCTCACCCATATCAAGAATAAAAATCTCTCCTCCCTGTGAAACTGTTCCTGTTTGTAAAACCAATTGACAAGCCTCCGACACAAGCATAAAATATCGAGTAATGTCTGGGTGTGTAACTGTAATTGGCTGATTATTTTCAATAAGTTTTTTGAATTTTGGAATTACAGAACCACTACTACCTAGAACATTCCCAAATCTAACAGCCCCAATTTCACTATTTCCGCTATCTACATTTTGGGCATAAAGTTCAACAACTCTTTTTGTCGCACCCATCACATTTGTCGGTCGTACAGCTTTGTCAGTCGAAATAATTACAACTTTTGGAACTTCGTATTCAATTGCCAAATCAATCACGTTTATCGAACCAAAGATATTGTTTTCAATTGCCGAACCAATATTTTCTTCACAAAGCGGAACATGTTTATAAGCTGCTGAATGTAAAACTAAATCAATTTCATTTGCCTGAAAAACTTTTTCCAAATCATCTCGATTCACAATATTTAGAAGATAGTTTTTGTGTTTGGAATTTTTTAGATTTTCTCCAATTTGATACAAATTATATTCGCTGTGGTCGAGTAGAAGAATTTCATCTGCACCAAATTTTTCAACCTGTTTTGAAAGTTCGCTACCAATTGAGCCACCTGCACCAGTAATTAAGATTCGTTTCCCCTCGATAAATTTTTGAATCGCTTCCAAATCTAAATCTTTTGGATGTCGTGCAAGTAAATCTTCAATCGAAACATTTTTTATTTTGTTACTAATTGGAGAAGCAACTTTAAAATCAGAAACACCTAAATTCTTTAGGTTCTCAAAAAGTGCATCAAGCGATGAGGTCTCTTTTGTAACAATCACCGATTTTATTCCGTAATTTGTTACGACTTTCTCCAAATTTTCTATTCCATAAACTTTGAGATTTGAAATGTAATTGTTTATTTTTTTGCTATCTTTTTTTAAATCTAGAATTGCAACTGGAGAGTATGGAATTTTTCCACGACGAGCTTTTTTGATGATAAAATCGACACCTTCATCAACTCCAATAATTAGTGTTGGATTTGAAACTTCAGGAATCCTATTTTCAAAATATAGTCGTCGCCCCATTCTTAAAATTGCAATTATTCCAAGTGAAAGTGCAAAATCAATAATAATTACACTTTTTGGAATTGGCAATAGAAAATCTATTTTGTAAAAATTTAGCGATGTTAAAACAATTGCTGTAAAAATTCCATATGAAAAAATATGTGCTTTTATAATATTTAAAATATCTTGAAGCGAAACGAGTCGCCAAATTAAAAAATAGACTCGGAACATATACAGGAAAATAAATTTTAATATAAAAATTGTTGCAAAAATTGTTGGAATCTTTTCAATCATCGAACTTGGAATATCCAAATTGAATCGAAGTAAATAAGCTGAATATAGTGTTATTGCAGAAATTATTAAATCAAAAAATAGGAAAAAAATTATACGGGATTTCATAAGAAAGAAAAAGCCTTTTAAAAAAGAGAATTATTAACAATTTTACAATATTACGGTTTTAATTATGTTGTTTTTTTATCTGGATATTTTGGTTTTGTGGGGTTTCGGGACAAAAGCCCGAAAAAAAGAAAAATTATCTTAGCAAGAGTAAGTAGATTTGATCTCAAATGCTGTTGGTCGAGCTTCGTCTGGCCAAACTTGAGTTTCAAATTTATAACTTTGGTAAGTGTCGATGAAATCTTCACTCATAACTGGTTTTAAGAATTCATTGCTTCTGATAAGGGACTCAAGAGAACCTCGAAGTGTATGAGGCATTTGCTCAATTCCTCTTTGTCTGATTTCTTTAAGACTCAATTCAAATAAGTCGTCTTCCATTGGACCAACAGGTTTAATTTGGTTTTTAATTCCGTCAAGACCAGCAAGAAGAATAGAAACAAATGCAAGGTAAGGGTTTGCAGAACTATCAGGGAATCTGAATTCAGCTCTTTTTGCTTTTGGAGATTTAACGAAAGGAATTCGGCAAGATGCACTTCTGTTTTGAGCTGAAAAAGTCAAGATACTTGGAGCTTCAAATCCAGGAACAAGTCTTTTGAAAGAGTTTGTTGATGGGTTTGTAAATGCTGAAACACTTCTTGCATGTTTAAGAACACCACCGATGTAATGTAAAGCCATTTCAGAAAGTCCCGCATAATCATCACCTGCAAAAAGGTTTTCACCATCTTTCCAAATTGATGAATGCACATGCATTCCATTTCCGTTATCACCGTAAAGTGGTTTTGGCATAAATGTGGCTGTTTTTCCGTGCATGTGTGCAACATTTTTAACAACATATTTGAATTTTTGAACATTATCTGCAGCTTCAACAAGTGTTCCAAATTTTACACCGATTTCACCTTGAGCTTGTGCAACTTCGTGATGAACAACATAACACTCAAGACCAACTTCTTCAGCAACTTTAACAATTTCATTTCTTAAATCAACCATTGAATCAACTGGAGCAACTGGGAAGTATCCACCTTTTGTTCCTGGTCGATGTCCCATGTTTCCTTCTAATTCATTTGCTGGTTTATTACTATTCCATGAACCCTCTTCAGAATCTAATTCGTAAGATTGTGCATTGATCTCATCTCGGAATCGAACATTGTCAAAAATGAAAAATTCATTTTCTGGTCCAAAATAGGCAACATCACCAATTCCAGCTTCATTTAAGTGTTCAATAGCTTTTTTAGCAATACTTCTTGGACATTTTTCATAAGCTTGTTCTTTATAAATATCATAAACATCACAAATAACAATCATTGTTGGATCAGCAGTGAACGGATCAACAAATGCAGTTGAGATGTCTGGATTAAGAATCATGTCAGATTTATTGATTGGTTGCCAAGCTTCAATTGAACTACCATCAAAAGGGAAACCATCATTCATTGCTTCTTCATCAACAGCTGAAAGTCTGTATGTAACATGATGCCAAGCACCTTTAATATCTGTAAATCTGAAATCAACAAACTCGATTTCTTCACTCTCGCATTTTTCAAAAAACTCTTTTGCAGTCATTTAATATCCATTTAAGAAAATTTTAATGAAACGATCATACCACTAAAAATCTTAAATAGTTATTATTTCTGGACTTTTCTCGCTATTTTAATGAGAAATATAGCTTTTGATTAAATAAATTTTAAGTTTAAATGCTTTATTAGAAGTTTAGTTTTTGAAAATTATAAAAATAAATCAGACTCTTTCTTTCAAAATCTTATTGTTTTTACAAATTTTAGAAGTAAATGTTTATATAGTTTTTGTGTTTTAATTTATTTTTTAATGTTATTTTTGGGGAA
>AKKQ01000053.1 GCA_000276965.1 Thiovulum sp. ES
CTCTTGTAGGAGAGAAAGTAAGACCTAATTATTAGGCTTTTCTTGATGAAACAGAATCCCCTAGCTTTAGCTATGGGGAGTATGTCAAAGATGGTAGATTTATTTTTTCTCAAAGAAGTTTGGAAAATAGTCTAATCCCAAAACATCAGATTGATTAAAGATTATGTTGAAAACTTTCAAAGCTTCTTCATAATCGTAAAATCATCTATCAACTCAGATTCTTATCTTTTCTCCTATTTGTTGCAAAGTCGCTGTTTTGTCCAAAATCCCGCACCAAATGGAATTGGTTCGCTTGTGTTTCCGTCAGATGTGTCATTTATCCAATTCTCAATTTCTGGTTTCCAATGATAAATCGATACAAAATAGCACTCTTCTTTATTATTTAATAAATCCCCAAAATAGTATTTTGTAGAGTTGTTTTCAATTCCCATTTTTTCAGCAATTGAGGCAGGAAAACCAGAGTTTCCAAGAAGAACCCATTTCTCTTTTTTTGGTATAAGCGATACAACTTCTGTTAAATTTGATGTATTTATTTCGGAATTGTTGTAATCGCCAAGAACTGTGGAGTTGTATTCTGTCGCAATAATATTTGAGAGATTTCCATTTGTGTTTTGTGGAACTCTTGTCCGAACCCAATACCCACGACCTGCAACCATTTTTTTCGGATAAGGAATCCAGTTGTAAGAAGTTCCATTATGTTCCCAACCCCAAATCATAGTCGCTTTTCCTTGCCTTATAATTTCTCGTGAATTTGTGTGAAGTCCCTGCGGAATTGTTATTAAATTCCAAGTGTCATTATAGACATTCAAATCGCCAAATTGTGTTGAACCAAGAGTTTTTGTCAAATTAAAATCTGCGGAAATATTTGAGTCGTCAAGAACAGAATCATTTAGGTGCAATTGCAAGTTATTTAAACTATTTGACTTTATAATATTTATTCCGTTTTGGTCGCGAACAGAAAGATAAGCAGAATTTGACTCATTGAAATCAAAATTCAAATAGACCTTATCAGTTGTATCAGAATTTTTTACAAAGACCTCATCGCTTGAAATTTCACTACTTAAATTTGTGATAGTATCTTCGTTTATCATATTGAATTTGACTCGGATTTTGTCGTAAAAAGTCAAGTCAAGAGAAGCAGAAAGAACTGAACCTAAACTACTCATTGCTGAAAACTCAAGATTTGCTCCCATGTTTAAAAATCCGTTTGGATAACTCGAATAGTTGTCATTCAAAATTTGAGATACATTTTCATCAACAATTGTTAAAATCGTCGAAAGTGGCATACCCGAACCAGTTGTTGTAGAAGAACCTGAAGCGACGAGGTTTGTCGTATCACTCCAAGAGAGTCCAGAAAAAATCACATTTGAAAAACTTGTGATCGCAGATGTGATTGGAGAAGTATCTAAATATGTGTTGTAGGCTGTAATTGTATTTGTGTTGTATCGTCCGTCAATGTCCCAAGCTGTATCAAAAATAGAATTTATCGCTAAAACTCCAGCTCCTGAATGTGGAAAAATACTTTGCCCGTTACTTGCTCCACCACTATTTTGATAAAAAGTTGAATTTATAATTATAACATCAGAGTATCCATTAATTCGGAAAGCTCCACCATAAACACTATAACCACTGTGAAATATAGAATTTATAATAACCAGATCTTTAGCATATGCTTCTATCCAGATTGCACCCCCTCCACTTCCAGAATCAACTCGGTTATTTTTAAAAATGGAGTTTAAAATATCTACTCTTGTATTAACACCAATATAAATTGCCCCACCCGTGTCTGTTGCTGAATATCCGTTTTCAAACCGCAAATTATTAAAGCTAATCTTTCCTGTTGATGAGGTTACCTTTATAATTTGAGAGGTACTATTTCCATCAAGAAGCACGTCTCCAGTTCCAATAATTGATAAATCGTAAGCTTCTGTTGAAGTAAAAACTAATTGAGATGAAAATGTGTAAGTTCCAGCACTGATATAAATCGTGTCATCTTGACCATTACTTTCTGATGAAGTTAGAGCATTTTGAAAATCTTCAATTGTTGAAACTGTAAATTCTGCACTGAAAATTAAACTTGAAAAGACAAAAAATAACACTATTTTTTTCATAAAAAACCTTTCTTTGTAAATCGTCAAAATTAGATTTATTTTGCATTAAGCTTTTTTTAAGCTACTCTTCTATATTATTCCACCCACCAAAGGCCAGTTAGCTCAGTTGGTAGAGCAAGGGACTGAAAATCCCTGTGTCCCCAGTTCGATTCTGGGATTGGCCACCACCTTCACAAAAGAACTTTCCAAATGGATAATTACGAATACACAGAACTTTTAAAAGATTTATCAAAAAAAATTTCAAATATCAAAAACATTATTAAGCCTGAAGATTTACAAAAGAGACTTTCGGAAATTGCTGAAATTGAGAATGCACCAGATTTTTGGAATAAACCCGATGAGGTCGCACTAATTCAGAGAGAAAAACGAAAAACTGAAAATCTTTTTTCTAAATTTTCAGAAATCAAAAGTGCAGTAGAAGATGCGAAAGAGCTTTATGAGATGGCACTTGAAGAGGGTGATGAAGATACAGTGAATTCACTTTTTGAAGAAGCAGAAAGTTTAAAAAACTCTGTTAAAAAAGGTGAAGTTGAAACAATGCTTTCGGGTGAAACAGATGGAAATAATGCAATTTTGTCAATTCACCCTGGTGCTGGTGGAACAGAATCGCAAGATTGGGCAAGTATGCTTTTCCGAATGTATAACCGTTGGGCAGAAAGACGGGGATTTAAAACTGAACTTCTCGATTATCAATCGGGAGATGAAGCGGGAATTAAAGATGCTTCAATAATTATTCGGGGTGAAAATGCTTACGGATATTTAAAAAATGAGAATGGAATTCATCGGCTTGTTCGGATTTCGCCTTTTGACAGTAATGCAAAACGGCACACCTCTTTTGCCTCAGTTATGGTTTCACCTGAAGTTGATGACAATATCGATATTGTGATTGAGGATAAAGATATTCGGATTGATACATATCGAGCAAGTGGTGCAGGTGGGCAACATGTTAATAAAACTGAAAGTGCAATTCGGATTACTCATATTGAAACAAATATTGTTGTTCAGTGTCAAAATGACCGTAGCCAACACAAAAATAAAGCGACTGCAATGAAAATGTTGAAAAGTCGTCTCTATGAACTTGAGTTAGAAAAGCAGAAAGCAGAACAAGATGGAATAGAGAAAAGTGAAATTGGTTGGGGTCATCAAATCCGAAGTTATGTTTTACAGCCGTATCAACAAGTAAAAGATAGTCGAAGTGGAGAAGCATACTCAAATGTTTCTGGGATTCTTGATGGTGATATTGATTCTGTAATTGAAGGTGTTTTAATTTCAACTCAAACAAAATAGATTTTGGTTGGAGTGAGGATTACCGCTCTGCTCCAACCAGCTTATTTTTAAAGGAGATGTTTTATAGAGAACCTTTTTCGGTCTGCTCTTAGCGGAGAAACAAATCTTTAGCTAGGCTCTTTTAATTGCCCCATCTAGGATTTTTTTCGCTTCTTCTTTTCCAACATACTCTTTTACTTTTACCCATTTATTAGGCTCAAGCATTTTGTAAGTCTCAAAGAAGTTTCTAATTTTATCAATTGTTTGCTTAGGTAAGTCTTCAAAAGATTGAACCTCATCAAAAGTTGGATCAATTTTAGAAACAGGAACAGCTAGAAATTTTTCATCAAGACCACTCTCATCTTCTGTAATTAAAGCACCAATAATTCTAGATTTAATTACACTGCCTGGAGTTAGCGGATAAGTTGTAACAACAAGCACATCAGCAGGATCGCCATCTCCACCAAGAGTGTTTGGAACAAAACCGTAGTTCGCAGGATAGAACATTGCAGAGTGTAAAACTCTATCTACAAAAACAGCACCGCTCTCTTTTTCAACTTCGTATTTGATATTTGATCCGTAAGGGATTTCAATAACAACATTTACTTTGTCAGGGTTTTCACCAACAGAGATTTTTTCTAAATTCATCAAATTCCAATTTGTAAAAATTCGCATAGAGAAATGCGATTAAATTTTAACATATCTCGATTTTTCTTTTATGAGTTGAGAAATCTCTTTTAGTTGGGGCGAATGATTTTCCAGTTTGTCAAATTTTTGGAAAGTTTGCCAAACTCGTTTACTCCCATCAACTCTTCCAAGCCTCCGTAATTCAAGTGAAGTAGCTCCATTTGTCAATCCTTTTAAAATTCTACCTCTTAAACTTTTTCGATCTTCAAGTCGCCAAGCATCTTCTAAAATTTCGTGAGCTTCACGGAAATCACTATTTTTTAGAACCTTTTTGACATTTTCTAAAATTTTTTTATCTCTGGACAAATACATTGTTTCTCTTTTTTTTTGTTAAAAACTTCGGAAATTCGTTTGCTTTTGTAAAGTTTTTTTTACAAAAGATTTATCTCTTATTTAAAGCACTCTCATAAAATTCCACTAACAAAAAAAGAAATGAAAAAATAAATAAGGATTTTAAAATGAAAAAAACACTTTTAAGTTTAGCGGTAGCAAGTATCTTCGTAGGTTCTCTTGAAGCAAGAGGTCATCATAAAAAAGGTGGTTTCGACAGAGGAGATCACACAGAAATTTCAAATTCTACAACAACAACTTTTGAAGCAAAAAGAGGTTTAAGAGGACACGGAATTTTTAGATATGTTTCTCAAATTACTGATCTTTCTGATGACCAAACAACAGAAATTGAAACAATTATTTCTGATGAAAGAACAGCAATGGATACTCTTAGAGAAGATAGAGTTTCTGACTTTTCACTTCTTGATGTTGTTTCAGAAGATGGTCTTGATCGAGAAACTTTCTTAGAAAACGAAGCAGATTTCCATTCAGCAATGGCGGAAATCAAAGCTGACTCAATTGAGGCACTCTTGGCTACACTTACATCTGATCAAATTGTGGAGTTACAAACTCTACTTTCAGAAGATACAGAGGAAGTGGTAACAGAAGATGAAACAACAGAAGATACAGAGAGTAACACAACAGCAGAATAGAATTTTAATGATTGAAGATGATGAGGAAATTTCAGAACTCCTCACCATCTATTTGCAACAATTCAATTTTGAAGTTGAAAGTTTTGCAGACCCAGAACAAGGTTTAGAAATTCTACGGAGAGAGGAATTTAGCCTCCTTATCTTAGACCTCTCTCTACCAAAAATTGACGGAATAGAACTTCTTAAACAACTACGAGCCTTTTCCCAAATCCCCGTAATAATATCTTCAGCGAGAGGTTCTGTTTCCGACAAAGTGAATGGATTGAGCCTAGGAGCAGATGACTACATTCCCAAACCATACGAACCAATAGAACTTGTCGCAAGAATAAAAGCAATTTTAAAAAGATTTACAGTCGCAGAATTTAAAGAGAGTTTTGGAGAATTCCAACTTGATCGAGACAAAATGGAAATTTTGCAAGGCGGAACAAAATTAGAATTGACAAAAGCAGAGTATGAGACTCTGAAATATTTTCTCGAAAATAGAGATGTTGTTCTTTCAAGAGAGAGAATAGCAGAAGATGTTGAGTCGATTCACTGGGATTCAGTGGATAGAACAATAGATGTAATAGTGAGCAGAATTCGCCAGAAAATTGGCGATAGCTCAAAAAGTCCAAAATATATAAGGTCGGTAAGGGGTGTTGGCTACAAATTTACTTAAGAGAGATTCGATAATTTGGCGGATCAATTTCATTTTTATAATTTCAGTTTTTATTTTAATTTTTTCAACAGTGATGGCACAAATTCATTTTTGGAAAGAGAGTGAATTTTCGCTACAACATAAAATACAGAATGAGATGAGAAATATCAATTTTTTAAAAGAGGTTGATGAAGATTTAAAATTTGAGATTTTAAAAAAAGGTCGAGAGTTTAAACATAGACAAAAGAGACCAGAACCTCATCATAATCATTTTGACAAGAGAGATTTTGAAAAGACGATACCGATTATTTTTAGAAAGAGAGTCTATTTTATAGAGGATTTCAAGATTTATGAAAGCACAATTTCGGTTTCAAAAAACTTTCTGCCGTCATATTTTGGTTTTGGTCTTTTTCTGTTTCTTGTAATTTTCCATTTCACCTTAATTAAAAGTTTAAAACCACTAAAAAGTTTGGAAAACTCGATTCGGGATTTTGGAAATGGAAATTTAAATGTAAAAATAGAGAGTAAAAATAACGATGAGGTCGGACGAATTGCACGAGAATTTTCAAAATCCGCACACAAAATCAGAGAACTTGAGCAGAGTCGCGAACTCTTTTTACGAAATATTATCCACGAATTGAAAACTCCAATTACAAAAGGCAAACTTGCTCTTGCTCTTTTCCAAAATGAGAAAGGTAGTGATATTTTAAATCGTGCTTTTGATCGTCTTGATTCTCTAATTAATGAGATGGCAAATGTTGAGAAATTGACTTCAAAACGGGAGATCTGTTTTCAACCTCATCGGCTCTCAACAATTTTAGAAGAGTCTATTAAACTTGGATTTTTACAAAAAGATAGAATTGATATTTCAGGATTTAAAGACGACCTTTTTGAAATCGATCTAAATCTATTCTCAATCGCTTTTAAGAATTTGATTGATAATGGAATTAAATATTCTGAAAATAAAAAAGTAGAGTTTAAATATGAAAACAGAGAAGTCTTTTTCTCCTCTGTTGGCGAAAAATTAGAAAAAGATTTTCACGAATATACAAAACCTTTTAATCATTCTCAAATCACTTCACAACGGGGTTTTGGGCTTGGTTTGTATATTACAAATGAGATTTTAAAGAGACACGGATTTAAACTAAATTACACATATATTAACAATAAAAATATTTTTAAAATTAGTGAAACAAATATATAAAAACATGAAGATTTCAACAAAATTTAAAAGCATTTATGGTATTGTTTCGTTTCAAACTTTATAAAAGGTAGATAATGGCAACTGTTGTTCGACTTACTAGATTGGGTAGAAAAAAGAAACCAGTTTATAGAATTGTAGCTACTGATAGCAGAAAACAGAGAGATGGTGGTTGGATTGAAGCAATCGGAACTTATAATCCAAATACAGAACCTGCAACTATTAAATTTGATGCAGAGAGACTTTCATACTGGAAAAGTGTTGGAGCTAAATTAAGCGATAGAGTGGCAAAAATCACTAAGTAATGATTGAAGGGTTTATTGAAGAGTATGCAAAACTCATTGTTTCTCATCCAGAAGATATTTCTTCAGTCGTAAATGAGACTAATGAGCTTTATGAAATAACTCTTTATGCCAACGGTGATGACTTGGGAAAATTAATTGGTAAAGGTGGTCAAATGATTAGTGCCATCAAAAATATTATTTCAGGCTGTAAAGCGAAAAATGGGAAAAACTATAAAATCAATGTTACAGAAAAATCCTGATAAAATTGTTATTGCTACTGTTGGAAAAACTTTTGGTTTTAAAGGCTTCTTAAAACTTCACATTCATTCCGATTTCACTGAACAGTTTCAAAAAAAGAGAGTTTGGAAAAGTTCGAGAGGTGATTTGGAAATTGAGAGTTTCGATGAGAAAAAAAGTCATGTTAAATTTGTAGGTTTTGATTCACTTGAAGTTGCAAAACAATTGACTCACACAAAACTTTTTTCAAGTGTTGATGAGAGTCGAGAACTTTGCGAATTGGGTGAAGATGAATTTTTCTGGTTCGATATTTTCGGTTTAGAAATTATTGAAAACGGTGAAAAACTCGGTGTCGTAAAAGATATTGATCGGATTGCTGGAACAGACTATTTGCAAATTGAAACAGACCCTAAACTTGTTGAATCTGGATCACCAAAACTCTTTTTAATTCCGTATCTTGATAGATATGTTTTAAATGTAGATATTGAAAATCGGGAAATTGAGACAACTGGGGCGAAAGATATTTTAGAGGCAAGTTAAATGAAATTCAACTTCATTACACTTTTTCCAGAACTTCTCCAAAGTTACTTTTCGGCTTCCATTTTAGGAAAAGCTGTTGAGAACGGAAAAATTGAAATTGAGTTTTTAAATCCAAGAGATTTTACAACAGACAGACATAACAGAGTTGATTTGAGTCAAATTGGCGGTGGTGCTGGAATGTTGATGATGACTGAACCAATTGAAAAAGCGATTGCTTCTATTCCAAATCGCGGAAAAGTGATCGCCCTTTCTCCTGTTGGAAAACCCTTTAAACAAAATGATGCAAAACGACTTGCAAAAGAAGAAAATATAACTTTTTTAAGCGGTCGTTATGAAGGATTTGACGAAAGAGTTATTGAAAATTGCGATGAGGTCTTTTCTGTCGGTGATTTTATTTTAACTGGTGGGGAACTTCCATCTCTCATTTTATGCGATGCAATATCCAGAAATGTTAGCGGAGTTCTTGGAAATGGCGAGTCCTTAAATGGAGAAAGTTTTGAAAATGAACTTTTAGAATCTCCAAATTTCACTAAACCTGTTAGCGGAGTTCCATCAGAATATTTAAATGGAAATCATGCTAAAATTGAGTCATTAAGATTTGAGATGTCAAAGCGGAAGACACAATTTTTTCGTCCAGATTTATATAACAAAATTATTAGGAAATGAAATGAAAAATAAATTTATTGCTCACTTTGAGAAACAACAATTAGAGGGAAAAGAAGTTCCAGAATTTAGAGCTGGTGATACTTTAAGAGTCGCTATTACTATTAAAGAGGGCGAAAAAACAAGAGTTCAAAATTTCGAGGGTGTTTGCATCGCTATTCGAGGTGAAGGTGTTTCAAGAACTTTCACAATCAGAAAAATTGGTGCTAACTCTGTTGGTGTTGAGAGAATTCTTCCAATTTACAGCGATAGTATTGACAGCATCAAAGTTCTCCGAAGAGGTAGAGTAAGAAGAGCAAAACTTTACTACTTAAGAGATAGAAAAGGTAAAGCTGCGAGAATTAAAGAACTACGAAGAAAAGAAGCTAAGTAAAGTAAAATGATGATTCGGGGTTATAAGCTATTCACAGGGTCTGCTCATCCAGAGTTTGCAAGAGGTATTTGTAATAATTTACATATTAATTTAAGTAAAGCTAATGTTGGAAAATTTAGTAATGGTGAAGTAAATATCAAAATTCAGGAATCTGTTCGTGGAAAAGATGTTTTTATTATTCAGCCAACTGGTGCTCCAGCAAATGATACTTTAATGGAACTTTTAATTATGGTTGATGCCATGAGACGGGGTTCTGCTCACACAATTACTGCGGTTATGCCTCTTTTTGGTTATGCTAGACAAGACCGAAAAGCTGAACCAAGAGTTCCAATTACTGCAAAACTTATAGCAAACTTACTTGAAAAAGCTGGTGTGGATAGAATTATAACTCTGGATTTACATGCGGGACAAATTCAAGGTTTCTTTGATATTCCTGTTGATAATCTTTACGGTTCTATTCTTTTTGAAGAGTATGTAAAAAGCAAGAATTTTAAAAATCCTGTTGTTGCTTCACCTGATATTGGTGGGGTGGCACGAGCGAGACATTTTGCGGGTAAATTAAATCTTGACATGGTTATTGTAGATAAGAGACGGGAAAAAGCGAACGAGTCTGAAATTATGAATATTATTGGAGATATTAAAGGCAAAGATATTATTCTGATTGATGACATGATTGATACCGCGGGGACGGTTGTTAAAGCTGCTGAAGTTTTAAAAGCTCGTGGTGCTAATTCGGTTATGGCTTGTGCGACTCACCCTGTTCTTTCTGGACCTGCATATGATAGAATTGAAAACGGACAACTTGATGAACTTGTTGTTACTGACTCGATTCCACTTCAAAAAGAGAGTTCAAAAATAAAAGTTCTTTCGGCTGCACCACTTTTTGCAGAAGTTATTAAAAGAATTTATTCAAACGAAAGTGTAAATACACTTTTTAATTAAATTTCACTCTCCCCGTTCGGGGAAACCTCTCAAACATTAAACGAATTTTAAAAAAATATTAAATTTTCCTAAAACCATATGCTATAATCGTGTTAAATTTTAGCAAGATTAAAAAAAGGATTTGGATGAGAATCTTGATTATCGAAGATGAGCCAACTCTAAAAAAAACACTTCTCGAAGGTTTAAAAGAGTATGGTTATCAGAGTGATGAGGTGAGTAGCATAAAAGATGCTGAATACTACCTTGACATTAGAAATTATGACTTGATTCTTATGGACTGGATGCTACCAGATGGAAACGGAATCGACCTCATCGCACAAATTAAGCAAAAATCATCAAAAACAATTATTGTTATGCTTTCAGCACGAGACGATACAGCATCGGAAGTCGAAGCATTCAGACGAGGGACTGATGATTATATTAAAAAACCTTTTGACTTTGAAGTTCTTATTGCAAGAATTGAAGCACGATTACGATTTGGTGGTAGCAATATCATTGAAATTGGAAGCCTGAAAATCAATCCTGAAGAGGAGAAGATTCTTTATCAAAATCGTGAAATTGAGTTAAAGGGAAAACCTTTTGAAGTTTTGACACATCTTGCAAGACACAGAGATCAAATCGTCTCAAAAGAGCAACTTCTTGATGCAATTTGGGAAGAACCTGAACTTGTAACACCAAATGTAATTGAAGTCGCAATTAACCAAATCCGACAAAAAATGGACAAACCTTTAAACATCACAACAATTGAAACGGTCAGAAGAAGAGGTTATCGTTTTTGTTTTCCAAAAGGGGTTTAGTTAGTTTAAAGTTCTTTTTGATTTTTTCAATAATAATCTTTGTTTTCACAACTTCAGTTATTTACACAATCAGAAGCATGATTCTCAAAACTGAAGTTGATGAGATGAAAGAGATGGCGACAAAGTTTCTTCAAGGTTCTCTCCAAGATATAGATACTCTCTATTGCACATACAAATATAGCGGAGACAACAGCAATCTCTCTTTTTGGAAAACATATTCAAACGACAGAACTTTTTTTGTCGTTCAATACAATGGTGTAGAAGTCAAAAGAGATATTACCTATCGGGAAAAGCTGTTGCAAAGTATCTCAATTTTGATGTATCTATTCTCATTTGCAATAGTTATAATAACTTATATCTACTCTAAAATGCTCTCTGTTGATAGCAAAAAACCGATTCGACTCTTAAATATATACCTAAAAAATATAAATGAAAAAAGCATTCGACAAATTCCAAAAGGGGATTTGCCTGAAGAGTTTCATCTTCTTGTTGATACATTAAATGAGCTTTTTAATAGAATTGACTCGTTTATAAAATATCAGAATGAATTATTTATCGGTGCTTCACATGAGTTAAAAACACCTCTTGCGGTTATGAAGTTGAAAAATCAAGTAACACTTATGAAGCCGAGAATGAGGGAGAGTTACATAGAGACTTTGCGAGTGAATATTTCGGAAGTTGAGAAGATGACAAAGGTCATAGAGGATTTACTAAAATTTGGTCGGCAAAAATCCGCACAATTTGAACAACCAACAGAAATTGACCTCATCGCATATTTAAAAAAGCGGGGTGAAGATTTTAAGCTGTTGGCAAATTCGCAAAATAAAAATCTGCTTTTTGATTTACAACCAGAAAGTTTTTTTTCGACTGTTCAGGAGACAATGTTAAGCCACATAATTCAGAATTTTCTACAAAATGGATTGAAATTTTCTCGCCAAAACGATTCTGTGATTTTGCGAAGTCGTGTAAATAGCGAAGATATTTTAACAATCGAAGTTATTGACTCGGGAATAGGAATTGATGAACAGGAAGATATTTTTGCACCATTTTACAGAAAAGGGAACAAATCAGGAATTGGACTCGGTCTATTTCTTGCAAAAAGTGCCTCGGATACAATGGGATCGGAAATCTCAATCAAAAATAGAACTGACGGAAAAAGCGGAGCAATTGCGACTGTAAAACTGAAAAGAAACATGATCTGTCTGATTTAAACTAAAAAAACTTTTTTGTAATTTTTTCAGGGATTTATTTTTTGTTTTGGAAAGGTGTTGGAATTTTAGATATAATTCTATTTGAACAAAAAAACCAAAAAAAGACCA
>AKKQ01000054.1 GCA_000276965.1 Thiovulum sp. ES
TTTTAAGGCTGTTTGGTAAAATGGTCTAGGATTTTCCATTCACCATTCATAGTTTCAACAATTGCAGTGCAAGATTCGACCCAATCACCACAATTAAAATATTCGACATTATTTATTTTTCTAATTTCTGCTTTGTGAATATGTCCGCAAATTACACCATTGTAACCATTTTTATGGGCATAATTTGCAAGAACGGTTTCAAATTTAGTGATAAAAGAGAGAGATTTTTTAACATTTTCCTTTACAAATTTTGAGAGAGACCAATATCGATAAAACCCCAATCTTTTTCGGAAAAAATTTAAAACACCATTAAAATGCAATAAAAAGTTGTAACCTTTATCTCCAAGAATTGCAATCCATTTATTCGAGACAGAAACACTATCAAAAAGGTCTCCGTGAATAACCAAATACTCTTTTCCGCTGAGTGAAACATACTTTTCATTGTTTGAGATTTTAAATCTATCTCCTAAAAACATGGGTAAAAATGGACGAATGAACTCATCATGATTGCCAACAATAAAAAAGACATTTGTTCCTTTTCGTGCTTGTCGCAAGATTTTTTGAATTACATCTGAATGAGTTTGAGGCCAAATAAATTTTCTCTTAATCGCCCATCCGTCAATAATATCTCCGACTAAATAAAGGTTTTCAGCTTCATTATTTTTAAGAAATTCTAGTAATTGTTCAGCTTTTGAAAATTTTGTTCCGAGGTGAATATCAGATATAAAGATTGAACGGTATCTCATTGATTTTCTTTTTTAAGAATTCTAGTTTATGTAATTAACAATAAAATTACAATTGAAAAAATAAATTGTTAAAATCTATTAAAAAAAGAGAAGAGATGAAATTAATTGTAAATGGTGAAGATCGAGAATTTTCTGAAAAAGCAACAATCTCAGAAATTTTGAATGAGTTAGGGGTTTTTGATAAAGTTATGGCGACAGCTGTAAATATGGAGATTGTAAAAAAAGAGAATTGGGCGAAGTTTTCACCAAAAGATGGTGATAAAATTGAACTTCTACAATTTGTTGGAGGTGGTTGATGAAAATTTGCAAAAGTCCAAAAGGTTTACAAAAAGAGTTATATGGAAAAAACTCGATTGGATTTGTGCCAACAATGGGGGCTTTGCACAAGGGACATAAAAAACTTTTAGAGGTTGCAAAGTTTGAAAATGAGATTATTGTTTTGTCAATTTTTGTAAATCCGACTCAGTTTTTAGAAGGTGAAGATTTTTCAAAATATCCTCGAACAATTGAGAGTGATTTGGAAATTGCTAGAGAAATTGGAGTTGATTTTGTTTTTTTACCAACTCCAGAAACAATCTATTTTTCTGATGAAATTTCAATTCTTGCACCAAAAGTTGGCGGTTTTATTCTCGAGGGTGAAAAGAGAG
Organism: Thiovulum sp. ES; assembly: GCA_000276965.1. Lineage (NCBI taxonomy): Bacteria > Pseudomonadati > Campylobacterota > Epsilonproteobacteria > Campylobacterales > Sulfurimonadaceae > Thiovulum > Thiovulum sp. ES. Next base: position 1,394 of record AKKQ01000054.1, read on the forward strand.
TTGGGCATTTTAACGGGGTTTTACAAGTTGTTTTGAAACTTTTTAATATTGTTCGACCTCATCGTGCATACTTTGGTGAAAAAGACTGGCAACAACTCTCTTTAATCCAAGGAATGGTTCGCGATCTGTTTTTACCAGTTGAAATTGTTCCAGTCCAAATTGTTAGAGATAGTGATGAGGTAGCTCTTAGTAGTCGAAATCGATATTTATCAGAAAGAGAGAGAGAACTTGCTCGAAAAATTCCACAAAGCTTAAAAATCGGAAAAGAGCTTTTGGAAAAAGGTGAGAATTGGGAATTCACTCAAAAAAAGATTTCTAAAAACTTGTCAAACTTATCAGTTGAATATGTTGAACTTTGGAATGCTAGAATCCTAATAGCCGTTAAAATTGGTGAAACTAGGTTAATTGACAATATTGGAGTTAAAATTGAAAATTTCAGAAGCTGAAAAAGAGATCGAATTTCTTGATTTAAAAATTTTAGATTTATTAAGTCATAGAGTTGATCTGATAAGATTTAATAGAGATTTGAAATCAAAATATGAAAAAGAGATTGTTCGAAAATTGATTGAGAGTAATCTAAAACACAACGAAGTTATTCCACAAAAAAATAGTTCCGACATATTATTTAGAGGAACAATTCCATTAAATTCTCGCAAAGAGTATTTTACAGAATCTCAAAGAGAACTCGCCAGAAAAATACGGAAAAGCTTAAATCTTGGTAGAGAACTTTTAGAAAAAGGTGAAACTTGGGAAACAGCATTAGAGAAGATAAAGAGCTTTTTAAATGGAACTCAAATCGAATATATAGATTTTCGAAGAGACAAAATTTTAATCGCTCTTATGATTGGCGAAACAAGACTAATTGACAACATGGAGGTAAGAATTGAAACTTAGTGAAATTAGAGTTGAAATTGACAAAATTGATGATGAGCTTTTGACTCTTGTTAATAAAAGAATGGAGTTTGTTAAACTTGTTGGTGAATTAAAACATAAAAACAAGAGTGCAATTTACCGACCAGAACGAGAAAAAGAGATTATTAAAAGATTGCAAAAGCAGAATCTTGAAAATAGCGGACTCTTAAAAGATGATGGAATCGAAGCACTCTTTTTAGAACTCTTTTCAGTTGCACGAAATTTGGAAAGACCTGAAAAGATTGCATATCTTGGACCAGACGGAAGTTTTACACATCAAGTTGCAGAGAGTCGTTTTGGTGCGGTTGCCGAATATCTACCAATGAAAGCTATTAAAGATGTTGTTAATACCGTTGAGACTGGTGGTGCAAAATATGGTGTTGTTCCTATTGAAAATAGTTCAAATGGAATTGTTGGTGAAACTTTTGATCTACTCGAAAGCACAGATTTGAAAATTATCGCTGAAGTCTATATTCCTGTTCATCACAGTTTTGTTTCTAAGTGTAATTCGCTCTCTGACATTAAACGAATCTACTCAAAAGATATAGCATTTAAACAGTGTGAAAATTTTCTTGAAGCTCACAATTTGGGTGGAGTTCAATTAATTCCAGTCGAATCAACAGCTCGAGCAGCCTATTTATCATCAAATGATGAAAATAGCGGTGCAATTTGTTCAAGTATTGCAAGTCGCCTCTACAATATTCCAATTCTTTTTGAAAATATTGAAGACTCAAAAAGCAACAAAACCCGTTTTATTATTCTTTCTGATTCTGGCATGGGGCGATACGACGGTGGAAAAACTTCAATAATTGTTAAATTTGATGATGACGACGAATCAGGATCTCTCTACCGTTTCTTAAAAGGTTTCAGCGAAAAAGGGATAAATCTTTCAAGAATTCAGAGCCGACCAATTCGAGATAAACATTTTAGATACAGCTTTTTTATTGACTTTGATGGCGACATTAGAAATCCAGAAATCGCGGAAATCGTTTCACCATACAAAGACAAAATGAAATGGCTTGGAACTTATGTTGGCAATAATTGATTGAAAAAATTAAACTAGGAGATTTTCTCTTAAGCGAACTTTTTGAGTATTTGGAAGAGTTTCATATCAAATCTGACGGACATTCTCTAATTCTTATCGAAATCTCAAAAGTTGAGAAAAAAATTTCGGAATTAAAAACAGGAAAAGATCTTCCTATTTCCGATTCCGAACTATTAAGACAGAAAAAAAGAGTTGGAGTTTTAAAACGACTCCAAAACTTGTATAAAAACTTGGAACAATTCTATTCTTAAATTTTTGTTTCGCCTCGATAGAGTTTGTCAAGAAGTCCAGAAACAAATTTTTCTGGTTCAAAATCGATGAGGTCTTCGGGCTTCTCACCAATTCCGACATGCAAAACAGGAACTTTTAAAGCTTCGGCAATTGAGAAAATTGCTCCACCTTTTGCTGTTCCGTCAAGTTTTGTGATAATAACTCCATCAATTCCAACCATCTCATTAAACTTTTCAGCTTGAATAATTGCAGAAGTTCCTTGAGTTCCATCAAGAATAAGAATTTTTTGATGCGGGGAATCAGGGAGTGCTTTTCCTGAAACTCGAATAATTTTTTTGAGTTCTTCAGCAAGATTACTTTGGTTGTGAAGTCGTCCTGCTGTATCAATAATAATCCTATCAACACCTTTTGCAACTCCAGATTTTACAGCATCAAAAGTTACACCAGAAGGATCGTGTCCCTGCTTTGAAAAAACAATTGGAACATCAATTTTGTCCGCCCACCGTTTCAACTGCTCAATCGCTGCGGCACGAAAAGTATCAGAAGCACCAAGTAAAACTCGCTTTCCACTATTTTTATATTTTGAGGCAAGTTTGGCAATTGTTGTTGTTTTTCCTGCTCCATTCACTCCAATAATAAGTTGGACAAGTGGTCTGACCTCATCGCTATTTTGAACATTTTCGGCGAAACATTGCAAAAGCCGTGGCTCTAAATCTTCTCGTGCAATCTCATTTGGTAAATCAAGAAGCAACTCCTCCACCAAATCATAAGTAACATCAGACTCAATTAGAATTTCCTCAAGCCTCTCTTTTTCAATATGATCAAGAACCTCGACAAGCAGAGCTTCATCAAGTGCTTTTATCGCCTCAATTGTCTTTTTAAAGCCTTTTTCAAAAAATCCTAACACCTACTTTGCCTCCCGCAATTCCAATGCCTCTTTAATATCGCTCTCAATCATCTCTTCAGGAACTGCACCAATGTAATGTGTAAAATATTCGCCATCTTTAAACATAACAAGAAGTGGAATTGAAAAATTTCGTGGCATTCTTAAAAGTGAAGCAATTGCATTTGATAGTTTGTAATTGTCTGGTGCAATTGAAATTGTGTAATTTGCTCCGTATTTACTTTTAAATTTACGAATATCTTTTCGGCTTTTCTTCTCTTCGAGCAAAACGCCAATAATTTTTAAATCATTTGGATATTTTTCCTGTAATGAACCGAGATGAGGTGCAACTGCTCTACATGCTGGACACCAAGTTGTAAAAAAATCAAAAAGCACAAGTCTAGTTTCACCTCGAACAACTTCTACTTTTTGTCCCTGTTTTGAGACTTCAAAAAATCCACTCTCTGCACCTTCTAGTGAATATGTCTTTTTTGAAACAAGAGTTGCATCAATCTCTTCCGAGACAACTTCACCCGAACTTTTTTCAACATGCGGATCGTCATGTTTGCTATCACATCCTGAATAGAGTAGGGCGAGAACAAGAGTTAAATAGTATATTTTCAAAATTTCCTCCGTTAAAATAAGACAAATTATAACAAAGCGGAAGAATCTATACATTCCCAAAAACATGAAATTGATAGAATTTCACTCAATATTAAAAAGACCAAAAGGAATAATTTGAATAGAGGTCAAAACGGTGGAGGGGATAATAATTTTTTCAATAAAAATCCCCTCATAACATTTGCAATTTTCTCACTGGTAACAATAGTATTTTTTAAAATGGTTATCGGTGAAGATACAGGCGAATCTTTCGCAAATAATCAAGTTCAGAAGTATCGTGAAATCAGATATTCTGAAATGAAAGAGATGATTAAAGAGGGTGGAGTTACTCGAGTTGAAATCGGGCAAACTTATGTAAAGGCTCTTGGTTTTGAGGGTGGTCAGCCCATTTCATATCGTTCAAAACTTGTCGGATATGATAAATCTCTTCTTGAAATGCTTGACGAAAAAGGAATTCCATATAGCGGATTTGATGAGTCAAATTGGTTTTTAGATATGTTTGGTTGGCTTTTTCCGTTTTTCCTAATTATGGGAATTTGGATGCTTTTTGCAAGTCGAATACAGAAAAACCTTGGTGGCGGAATGCTTGGGCTTGGACAATCTAAAAAACTTGTAAATTCAGAAAAACCAAAAACAAAATTTGATGATGTAGCAGGTTCTGAAGAAGCAAAAGAGGAAGTGAAAGAGATTGTTGATTTCTTAAAACACCCAGATAGATATATTTCACTTGGTGCAAAAATTCCAAAAGGTGTTCTTCTTGTTGGACCTCCAGGGACAGGAAAAACTCTACTCGCAAAAGCAGTTGCAGGAGAGGCTGAAGTTCCATTTTTTTCGGTAACTGGTTCAAGTTTTATTGAGATGTTTGTCGGAGTTGGTGCTTCTCGAGTTCGTGATCTTTTTGATGAAGCAAAGAAAACTGCTCCCGCAATCGTATTTATTGACGAAATTGATGCAATTGGGAAAAGTCGTGCTTCTGGTCCAATGGGTGGCGGAAATGATGAACGAGAACAGACTCTAAATCAGCTTCTTGCGGAGATGGATGGTTTTAACACAACTCTTCCTATTATTGTTCTTGCAGCAACAAACCGACCAGAAATTTTAGACCCTGCACTTATGAGACCTGGGCGATTTGACCGTCAAGTTCTTGTGGATAAACCAGATTTTAAAGGTCGAATTGAGATTTTAAATGTGCATATTAAAGATTATAAAATTGATGAAGATGTAGATTTAGAAGATATTGCACGACTTACGGCAGGACTTGCTGGGGCAGATTTGGCAAATATTGTTAATGAAGCAGCTCTACTTGCTGGTCGAAAAGAGCAGATGTCCGTTACTCACTCTGATTTTAAAGAGGCAGTTGAAAGAGCTATTGCTGGACTTGAGAAAAAGAGCCGACGAATTAATGATAAAGAGAAAAAGATTGTCGCATATCACGAAAGCGGACATGCTCTTATTTCTGAAATCACAAAAGGTGCTAAAAAAGTAAATAAGGTTTCAATTGTTCCTCGTGGTCTTGCTGCTCTCGGTTATACTTTAAATACTCCAGAGGAGAATAGATTTCTTGCTCAAAAACATGAGTTGATTGCAGAAGTTGATGTTTTACTCGGGGGTCGAGGTGCGGAAGAAGTTTTCTTTAACGAAATTTCTACTGGTGCAAGTAACGACTTGGAACGAGCTACGGATATTTTCAAATCAATGGTTCAATATTACGGAATGTCTCCAGTTTCGGGATTAATGGTTCTTGAAAAACAACGAAACTCTTTCCTTGGTGGCGGATATGGAGGCGGTCGAGATTTTTCCGAAGAGACTGCAAAGGATATGGACGAATTTATCAAATCTTCTCTACAAGAAAGATACGATGTGATTAAAACTCACCTAGAAACTTATCGAGATGCAATTGAAAAAATGGTTGAGTCGCTCTATGAAACTGAAACAATTAGTGGCGATGAGGTTAGAAGAATTATCAGAGAATTTGAGATTGAAAATAATCTAGAATCTCTGCTACAACATGAAGTCAAAACAGATGAAAACTCAGAAAAAGAGGAAGAATCTAAAGTAGATTTAGACAAATAAATAGTTTGGTTGTCGGAAAATCTCCGACAACTCTCCAAAAATTTAATTTCCTATTTCAGTTAAAACCTCTTTTGTCGAAGAGAGCATACTCATAAAATCTTCGGTTGAAAGAGAGTGATGAAAAGGGAAAGAGACCATATTATTAAAAAACTCAATGGTTTCTGGAACATCAGCTTCACCAAAACCTAACTTTTTATAAAAATCATATTGGTGAAGTGGATAGTATTGAACAACAAGTTGAATACCATGTTCTTCACTCATCTTTTTCATAAAAAGGTCTCTTTTATCTTTTCCAACTTCAGCAACAAGAAGGTGATAATTGTGTTGAATAGAATCGACTTTGTGAAATTTTAAAAGCGATGAGGTCTCATAGACTTTTTCAATAAAGAATAAAGCTCGTTCTCGTTTTTCACTATTAAGTTGATCAATTCGTTTTAAAAGAGCTGTTCCAAGAGCAGACTCAATTTCTCCGAGTGAAAAATTGTTTGGGAGAATTGCTTTTCCATGTAATTTAGGTAAATCAACATTTCCCATTGCTGGAGTCCAATAATTTTCCCGCTCAAAATTCCAAGCTGTGTGTCCGTTGTGTCTTAACATTGGAATTATCTCAGCAAATTTTTCATCTTTAACAACGAGCATTCCGCCCTCGCCGAGAGTTGTCATGTTTTTATGAGAGTGAAAAGAGAAAACACCAAAATCGCCAAAAGTTCCACTCATCTTTTCACCAACTTTTGTTCCAAGAGCCTGAGCGACATCCTCAATTAAAAGAATATTTTTTTGACGACAGAAACTAGCTATCTCCTCAATATCATCTATTGCAAAACCGTAAAGATGAACAACAACTACCGCTTTTGTTTTTTCTGTAACAACTTTTTTAATAGTTTCCAGTGAAACAACTCGAGTATCTCTATCAATATCTGCCCAAACGGGTGTTGCACCGTTTTTTATAAACGGATAGAGAGTTGCGGTAAAAGTGTGAGATGGGCAGATGACCTCATCGCCATTTTCAAATTGACACAATTGAGCAGAGAGATAGAGAGCAGAAGTTGCATTATTTACACCAAAAGCAAAAGGAGAATCTATATATCTACAAAAATTATCTTCAAATTCTTTGAGATATTTTCCCTGTGTTAGTGGAACTGCATCGTCCATCGCTTTTAAAACAACCGCTTTTTCTTCGTCTGTGTAGTTGTGGGCTCGACCACTAAAAGGTATTTTAAATTCCATTTTCTATTTTTTGTTAAACATATTTTTTTGCATAAAAAGAGTTTTTCGATCTTGCTTCTTTTCTGGTTTTACAAAAGTAACAAAAACTGTCTGTTTCTCATCAATCACAATTTGCTGAACACCTTTGTAATCAATTTTGACACCACTCTCAATTGTTCCTTTTGTCCAATTAAATCCAGCTCGAAAATTAAAAAAGTTTTCATGAATTTCAAAAGTCTCAAAACTGTATCCAACAATATCTAGTCGAATCTGTTTTTCTTTAAAAACGATCTCTTTTCTCTCAAATTCTATAAATTCGGTATTTACAACAAAGAAAAAATCTTTTCCAATTTTAAGTAATTCTTCTAAAACAGTTTTTGCATATTGACTACTGCTCTCAATCAAATTTTCATTTTTTAAAATATCTTGTTTCACTTTTCACTCCATTTATAATTAAAATTTTCTAATTCAATATTTTCAGATTCGTTTGGATCGTGTGGAATAGATGCAATGTTTAAAACCAAATTATCTTCTCCAATTCCACGAAAAGCGACCCATAAATTTGGTTCAACTCTTAATCTACCATAGCTTTTTTTTGAAATCCGAAAACTCTCAAACTCTTTTCCATCACTAACAACAAATTCCACTTCGCCAACTGGAACAATCAAATTTAAAACCATTTTTGTATGTTTTTTCCAACCTTTGATTTTTCCTTTGTGAATTGTTGTGAAATATGCCTCGCCAAATCCAGAAAATCCATTTGACGAACTTTTCATCGCATGAAAAATATCGCCTTTTTCATGAAAAATCTGTTTTTCCGCAAAAAAATCTACACCTTTCAATTACAGAACTCCAACTGTTTCGTCAAGTCCAAACATAATATTTGCATTTACAACAGCTTGAGAACTTGCACCCCGAGAAAGATTATCAATAGCACTTGAAATATAGAGAATATCGCCGTCCCGTTTTGCAAAAATATCGCAAAAATTTGTTTGAACAGACTCCGAAATTTTTGGTGGCGAAGTGAAAATTCTGATAAAAGGTTCGTTTTTATAAAACTCTCTCAAAACTTCTATCGGGTCAAAATCTCCTCCAACTTGTAAATAGATAGAACTTAGCATTCCTCTTGTAACAGGAATTAGGTGTGGAACAAAATGAATTTGATTTTGAGAGACTTCACATTTTTCAGCAATTTCTGGAGAGTGGCGATGTCCGAGCGGGTTATATGAAAATATATTCTCATTTACATTTACAAAATGAGTTGTCTCGGATAGTTTTTTTCCCGCTCCACTCACTCCACTTTTTGAGTCGATAAAAATTGAAGTATCACTTTTTCTGAATTGCAAAAATGGTTTTATTCCAAGAATTGCAGAAGTTGGGTAGCAACCTGGATTTGCAATAAGTCGCGATTTAGAAATTTCATCTCTGTAAAATTCAGGCAATCCATAAACTGCATTTTTTAAATTTTCCGAATCTGTATGTTCTGTATAAAATTTTTCGTAAGTTTCCAAATTGAGACGGTAATCTGCGGAGAGATCGACAATTTTTAAATTTTCAAACTTCATCAATTTTTGGACAAATTCCATTGCTGTTTTATGTGGCAAAGCAAGAAAAACAAGTTCGCAATTTTCTGCGACTTCATCAGCATTTGCTTTAGAAATTGGAATATCGATGAGGTTCATTAATGAACGATGCAGTTCAGAAGCAATTCCACCGCCTTCGCTTGTTGCCAAATATGTGATTTCAAAATGTGGGTGTTTTAGGAGAATTTGGATTAATTCTAAACCAGTATATCCACTAGCTCCCACAATTCCAGTTTTTATTTTTTTCAAATTTTCCCACCAATATTGTAGTTGTTTCAATTTTATCACATTTAGCACACGTGCTGAAAACCATCATCATTTATGGCGGTGATGTAAGGCACAAAATCATGTTATAATTTCAAGTGTATATCGCATAGTTTAACGAAAACCAAGTTATAAAAACTGATATACTTAAAAATTGCGGTAGGAAGTGCCGTCTAAGCCTTGATAATATTTGGACAATAGTCTTGAGTTTCTAGGAAGCTCTGTCCTTTAGGGCGGAGTTCTTCACATAGAGCCAAGGCTAAAGCCTTGATTCCAATAATCCCCAGTGGGGATGCGAACACCAAAATATATCGCATTTTACGAAGTTTTCATTTGAAAAATAAGTATCTTTCCATTATCATTGTCAGACTTGATCCAACAATCTTCTAAAAATTGTGAAGATTCCCGCGTCAAGCACGGGAATGACAAATAAGACTCATGCTTAGCAGGAATGACAAAAAAATTTGCATGAAGATAAATATCGACCTTATCGCTATTATAAACATAAAATAAAAACTAGAAATTATAATTATTGATTTAAAAAATTTAAGTTTCGGTGAAACTCTGCATGAAATCACTCCATTTTAAAAATTTTTGGAAAATCGAGAGCATATTGTTTAAGATTTCCGACTTTTCTTGAATAATTTGCAATAAAAATAGGGTCTTTTTTCTGTAAAGATCGCAAAGATTTTTTGACATTTGCGATCCATTTTTTTAGTCCATCTTCAATAATTCTTATATTATATTTTGCAATCTCTTTAATTTTCAAAATCTCTTTTGGAACAGTGTCAAAAAGGCTTTTTCTCCAAAACTTATCAACATTTATGGCAATTTTAAAGACAGCTTCCCTGTTTATCAACTCTATTTTCCAAGAGAATTTAACTTTTCTACGAGACAAATATTGTCTAATTTTTTGCTGTTTTGATTTCTCCAAATCTGGAATCTCGATAACAAATTTTTCTCCGTCAAGCTCTTTTATTGAATTTAATTTGTCAAGATGTCGTTTGAACTTCGCTTTTTCATTATTTACATTTATATTTTTTACAGGAATTGATCTCGAAGAGATGAAAGGTGTTCTGAATCCGTAATATTTAAAAGTCGCTTTTTGCTTAAAATAAATATCGTGATATTCGTGTTCATCTTTTTTCTGAAAGAGAAGTGCGAATTTAAAAACTCCGATTTCCAGTTTTTCCTCCAAGTTATCACTTGAAAACTTTTTGTAAGCATTTCTCATTTTTTCTAAAAGAGTCAAGCCTTCGGGAGCAAAACTTTTCATCGAATATTTGCTTCCCCATGGCATGTCTTCATCTTCTTCGTTATCATCATTATTGTGAATTTTTTTCAAATCAAGAGAAGGTTTTTTCAAATTGTTTTTTTCAGCAGTAACTTTTAACTTAAGAGGAATCTCTTTTTCTAAAATTTTCGCTTCATCTTCAGATTTTAGATAAATTGTTAAGTGGAGGTGCGGAATATTACTTATTGTTAATTCGATTGAGCCAAAATGCGGAATTGCTCTTTTTGTCAAACTCCCAACAACATCTTTTACAAAATCTTTGTTGGTTGTCGGCATGACCGTTAAAAGATACGGTGTGTATCCATTGATTTTTGAAATTTTGCCAATCTCATTTGCTTTTTTTTCTCTATCATAATTAACTTTCATAAGATAATTTTCTTGTGTAGATAATTCTGAATTTTCTCGATATATCTTCTGTTTCCAGAAAGAGAACTTT
>AKKQ01000055.1 GCA_000276965.1 Thiovulum sp. ES
CATCAATTTCATCAAAAATTTCATCTATTCGACTTAAAATTTCCCTGCCATAATTTGAATTGTAATAACTTGCATCTTTAAAAATATAGCTTGAAAGAAGTTGGCAACTGTATCCATCTAAATCGATATGAGAAAGGTGGAAAACTTTTCTATCTTGAAACATAATAATCCTAAAATGTTGAATTCTATAATTCTAGCGAAAGAAGAGAAATCGCGACTCCTCTTTAAATTTGATAGAATTTTTTTAAAAGGAAAAATTTGAAAACAGTTTTGGTAATAACTGATGGAATTGGATTTTCTGAAAAAAAAGAGTGGAATGCATTTCATCATGCAAAAACACCAAATTATGATTACCTTTTTAAAAATGCACCTTACGGATTAGTTTCGACTTACGGTTCAGAGGTAGGTTTGCCAGACGGACAAATGGGAAATTCCGAAATAGGACACATGACAATTGGTAGCGGACGAACACTTTACAGCGATCTTGTCAAAATTTCCAAAAACTTAGAAAGTGGTGAAATTTCACAAAATAGTGATTTCCAAAATATTTTAAAAAGTGAAAGAATTCACCTCATCGGACTTTTTAGCGACGGCGGAGTTCATTCACATATAAATCACCTTTTTGGTTTTATCAAACTCATTTTAGAAAAAGGAAAGTTACCAATTCTCCATTTAATTACAGATGGTCGAGATGTTTCACCAAAATCTGCACTCCAATTTTTAGAACAACTCCAAAATGAGTTTGGAGAAAAAGTGGAAATTGCATCTATCGGCGGTCGTTTCTACACAATGGATCGGGATAAAAGATGGGAGCGAGTCGAAAGCGGATACCGTGCAATTGTCGAGGCAAATCCAAAAAGTGAAAAAACTGTTTCTGAATATGTTTCTGAAAGATACGAAAATGGAGAAACTGACGAGTTTATAACTCCTGTCGCATTTGGTGAAAATGGAGATTTTCGAGATGGCGACTCTGTCCTATTTTACAATTTTCGTTCAGACCGAATGAGAGAAATTGTAGAAGCAGTTGGTAGTGAAAATTTCAGCGAATTCCAGCGAAACAGAAAAGAGATTTCAATTGCAACAGCTACAAAATATCGAGATGATTTTCCGCACCCGATTCTATTTCCAAAAGAGATTCCGACAAATGGACTTTCTGAAATAGTTTCAAAAAATGGGCTTTCACAACTTCACACCGCGGAAACTGAAAAATATGCTCATGTAACTTTCTTTTTTAATGGTGGAGTTGAAGAACCTTTTCAAAATGAGACTCGTATTTTGGTAAATAGTCCAAAAGTGAAAACTTATGACGAAAAGCCTGAAATGAGTGCCTTAGAAGTTTGCGATGAGGTCATCGGTGGAATTGAATTTGGATACGACCTCATCGTTGTAAATTTTGCAAATGGCGACATGGTTGGGCATACTGGAATTTTTGAAGCTGGAAAAAAAGCCGTCGAAACTGTTGATACTCAAATTGGTCGAATTCTTGAAAGTGCCAAAAATCATGGATACGGAATTGTCTTGACAAGCGATCATGGAAATTGTGAAGAGATGAAAGATGATAATCAAAATACTCTTACAAATCATACGGTCGGAGATGTTTGGGCTTTTGTAATTGCTGATGGAGTGCAAAAAGTTGAAAACGGAAATCTCTCAAATATCGCACCCACTGTTTTAAAACTGCTAGAACTTCCAATTCCTAGTGAAATGAACAAACCTCTTTTTTAAATTTCCAAATCGGGCTTGACCCGATGAATTTAATATCTTTCACTTTCGGAGAAAAGATATTTTTGTCTTTTCAAGTTTTATAATTTGAGAAGAACTTTGTTCTGAAAATCCTCCGATTTCGCTACAAATATTATCCGAAAGAGATTCAGCAATTTCTAAATTAAATTTTTCACCAGAAATATTTGCAGAAGTTGAATAGAGGAAATCTGTTTTTTCTAAAAAATTTTTGTGTTCGTTATTAATTACACGGATTGCTCTATTTTTATAAATAAAAGTTCTTTTTTTTGATCGACGAACAAGATTTTTAAACTTTGGAGGAACTCGAACAATTTTTTGGAGATTTTTGAATGAAGAGGTTACCTCTAAAAATTGGTGTCCCTCTTTTCGTTTTTTTCGTTCAGCAAGTTTTTTTGCACTTTGTGAGAGTAGTCCAGCTGTTGTATCAGTCTGGACAAGTGAGACCTCATCGTAGAAATTAGTCCTCTTTTTCAATCTCTTTTAGTGCCTCATCGATTTCATCTTCTTTTTTTTCATCTTCCATTTCAGCAATCGCCTCTTCTTCTAATTCAAAAACTGCTTCATTTGTTGAGACTCCATCTGCTGAAGTTTTCACGATTTCATAAATAATTCCTGAAACATCTGTAAGTATATTTTTACAATCAGAATCAAAAAAGCTATGTTTTTCAATAAGTTTTAGAGGGTCATTGTAAAGCAGAAAAGTTTGCTCATCTTCATTTTTGTAAATTGAGACTTTGAAAGGCAGATCAACACCAACAGTTTGACGACATCTTAAAAGAGGAATTGCGATCTCAGGTTTTCCAAAATAGATAATTCGCTCTTCATAAATGTTTGCACCAATATTTTTAGCTCGGCTTTGGTGGTCAATTGTATTTATGTGCTGAAAACCATTTTCAGAAAGAAGACTTAAAAGTCGCTCTTCGACTGAAAGAGGTGTATGAGTTGTTTCAACCCGAATCATGTCATCTGTATTGAATTCATAAACAGGGATTTCTTTTGAAGAACAAGCGGTAAAAAAATATGTGAGAGAGGCTAAAAAGATAAATTTAAACATTAATGACTCCTAAATTGCGGGTAAAATATAGAGGGGTTCAATATCTTTAGAATAGAGAGAAATATCGAACTTTTCTGGCAAATAAAACGGCATTTTCGTGAAGTTTTCAACTTTCTCTAAGTTTATAACATTTTCTGTTTTAACAAAAGACATTCCACCAATTGCTTTTATCGGCTGATTTCCATTAAAGAAAAAAGCATCAATTCCAAAAAGCTCAATTCCTAAAACAGTGGAGAGAGTTTTTAGAAAGATGTAATTTATTTTAATTGCCATAAAACTACCTGGACCATTTGCAAAAAGAACTCGTTCGACTCTATATTTTTCTAGGATTTTCTCGAAATGAATTGGTAAATTTTCGCTTGTTTGCCCCTCAATCTCCATTTTTTCGATGAGGTCGCCATTTTCATAAATTCCAATAAGTAGTGGCGACTCAATCGCAACAACAACTAAATCAACTTTTAACACTGTAATTACTCTTGTCAGAAAGAATTTTTTTAATCAATTGATTATTTAAATTGTGGCTACCTGCAAATGATTTGTAATTTCCAATAATATCCGCATTTAAAACTGTAAAGTCGCCAATAACATCGAGAATTTTATGCCGAACAAACTCATTTTCACACCGTAACCCTCCGCTGTTTAAGACCTCATCGTCTCCAACAACAATAACATTATCATAACTTGCACCTTGTGCTAAACCTTTTGATTTTAGATAGTCAAAATCTTTTAAAAATCCAAAAGTTCTCGCTTTTGCAATTTTTTCACGATAATTTTCTAAATTAACATCAACAGCAAAAGATTGTTCTCCAATTGCAGAGTTTTCAAATGAAATTGTTGAATTTATATGAAATCTATTTTCAGAATTCGGTGAAATCTCTACAAAACGATTCCCGCTTTGAACCCTAACTGTTTTTTCAATAATTATTATTTGTCTAGTTTTTTCTTGTTCAACTAAGCCACTTTTTTCTAATTCTTGACAAAATTGAATTCCGCTACCATCAAGTGCTGGAGGTTCTTCACCATCAATTTCAATAAGCAAATTGGAGATTCCAAGTGCATAAACTGCCGAAAGAAAATGTTCAACGGTATGAATTTTCACACCATTTCCGCCAATCGTTGTCGCCATCTCTGTTCCAATAACTGTTTGAGCAGAAAGCTCAATACTATTTTCTCCCTGCTTAAAAATTATTCCACTCCCTTTTGGTAATGGAGAAATTTTCATCTCAACATTTTTTCCTGTATGAAGAGCCACACCAGAAATTAAAAATTCTTTTAGGACTGTTTTTTCATTTCTCAAAATTAAAGCTCCTCTATTATCAGTTTCATCTCTCCGTCGAGTTTGATAATTTTTGCTTTTTTTGATTTAAATTTATCTTTGTCAAGAATCACTCCATTAAAAATTACATTTCCTGTTTCCCCAATATCTCGAATAAGCATATAAGAGCCAGAGCAGACAATTTTTCCATTTATTGAACCAAACATTTCAAGATTACCGCTTGTTTCAATTTCTGAACCGCCGTTCATTTGAGAAAGAACTGTCAAATCGTTTTTAGTCTGAATTGCACTTCCAGCCCGAATCGGTTTTTCAATAATTTCTCTCTTCTTATGTTTTGAGAGAGAGTTGTTTGATTTCTCCTCTTCAAGTGAAAAATCCAAAACTTGATGAACCTCTCTTTTTCGCTCTATCATTTTGCAGTCGGTTCGCTCAAAAAAACAAAAATCCTTCTCATTTAAATGTTCTCGGATTTTTTCTAAATCTATTTCACTGTTTAAAATAACAGTGTGTCCTTTTAGCACAGCTTCGTTTTTTTCAAAGAACGAAAAGAACTTATCTTCGTCTCCATCTCCTAAATGGAATTCAAAACTGTGCAAAGTATGTTGCTTTACTTTCAAATTTATTGTCTCTCAATCATCTGTTTTGCTGTCGCAATAATGTCGGTAATATTATCTTTAATCCAATCATCGTCCATCCACTCTTCTGGACGAACAGGAACACCCTGAACATAAATTCCAAAATGGAGATGGTCGCCGAGTGCAAGACCACTTTTACCGCTATTTGCGATTATGCTACCAGCTTGAACTTTATCGCCAACATTTACTCGAATACTTGAGCAGTGAGCATAAATAGAGGTCAAACCCAAACCATGATCGATTATTGGAGAATTTCCATAAATTCCTTTATCCGAAGTATCTATAACAGTTCCGCCATTACTTGTAATAATTGGAGCTCTTGCAATACTTGCCATATCAAGTCCCATGTGCATCGATTGGCTGATGAGGTTTCCGTTGTAGTAATAGTGTCGATGATCTCCAAAACTTGCGACCGAACGAGAACCCTTAAGTGGTGTAAATGGCTTGATATTAAATTCTGAAACAACTATATCTTGATCTATTTTTGAAGCAAAATCATAGATAAGAGTCTCATTCTCTTTACGAATTTCCTCATTTACAATACGGAAGTGTTCAGCAGGACTATCAATATATCCAGCTTGTTGATCATATTGATTTACAAGTTGCTTTATTTTTCCAGTTAAAAAAGAAGTTTTAAGATTTATATTTGATCTTTTGTAATTTTTCTCTTTTAAGTAGAGGCTTAAATATTGAGAAGACCTATTTCCTGCTTTATCTTTTGCAACAATGAAAGCGGAAAATTTCTCATCTTTGATTGGCCAAGCAACAAGAGAGATGTAGTTTTTAACTTTTCCACCCTTGTTTAAAAATGGTTGTGGTTTAAATTTAACACCACTCTCTGTTTCAATATATATTTCATCAACATTATCCTCTTCAACTCCAAAAACAACAACAGCACTACCTGCTCGACGAATTCCATAAGAGTTAGAAATCATATAAACCTTGGGAGGAATCTTATCAACAGTTACGGAACTTTGCATTTTCGCTACATTTCCTGAAAACCAATTTGCAAGTGAAGTATCTTCAACTTCTACAAAAATATTTGTGTAACTACTCTTAAATCTACCTTTTTTAATAGTAATATTAAAGTCCAATTCAGTAATATTGCTATCTTCAAAAGTTCCTTCTGCAAAAGTCTCTAAATCTCCAACACCTTTATCAATTGTGATTTTGTATGATTTGATTCCAATATTATCTTTTATTTTGAGTTTTATAGGGTCTTTCATATTCCAAAATTCAGCTTCTTCTATCTCAATTGTCGGCGAAACACTCTCAAACATATTTGACGAAAATAGAGAGTTTGCAATCCAAATCACTAAAATTAGACCTAGAACTTTACGACCAATTTTCTTCTTCTCTTTTGGTGGTTCTGGAATTTCTGGAAAATTAATTGCCATTATATCTCCTACATTATTTTATAGTTTAAGTAATATGATAACAAATTTGAGTAAATCCTAATTTGCGAATCAAGAATTTAAGATAAAATTTTGCATTCCCAAAAAACGGAGTTTTTATGAAAAAAAAGTTACTTATTTTATTTATTTTACCTATATTTTTTATAAGTTGTGGCGGAAATATTCTACCAAAACCAAAGCCACTAATTCAAGACCAAAACTTGCAAATTGTTAAAAATATAAAAGCAATTTCAGATTCCACATCGGTCGCATTTGAATGGGAAAAATCAAACTTTTCAGATTTAGCTGGATACAGAATCTACCGAGCAAAAGTAATTGGAGATGTTTCAGAAGAGCTTGTTCTTGTTGCTGTTATCGAAGAGCATGTTGCTACTCATTATGTCGATAAAGAGTTACTTGCAAATACAATTTACAAATATGCTTTTACAACTTTTACAGCTGATGGGCGAGAATCAAAAAGTTCAGAAACATTGCAAATTAAAACAAGACCTCTTATTTCCGCACCGCTCTATATTCACTCTGTAAAAGATTTGGCAAACAAGACAAAACTTCTTTGGCGACCTCATCCACAAGAGAATGTCTCTGGATATATAATTGAGAGACAAGATACAAACACAGGCGAATGGGAAACAGTTGGCGAACTTAATCACCGTTTTGAAGTAGAATTTATCGACAGAGAATTAGAAACAAATAAAATCTACAAGTACCGAGTATTCTCAAAAACTTTTGACGGAATGATTTCTGAACCAAGTGAAACAGTTGATGCAATTACAAAAGCAAGACCAAAAACAGTTTCCGAATTACGAGCAACAACAGACCTCCCACGGGAAATTAGAATTTCATGGAAAAGTGAAGCAGATTTAAAATACAGAATTTATAAAAGTGATAGCTTGGACGGAAATTTTAAATTTGTTGGCGAAACAGCAAAAAATAGTTTTTCTGACAAAGTTGAAGAAGATGGAGTTCAAAAATTCTATAAAGTCTCAACCGTTGATTCCACAAATCTAGAATCTTCTTTACCAGATTTACCAGTTTCAGGAATTACACTTTTCCCGCCAAAAGCACCTAAAATTATGGGTATTTCTCAAAAAGGGGTCGGTATTGAAATCTCTTGGGAAGCTACTGATAATCGAAGTCTAAAATATATAATTGAACGAAGCAGTGGTAGCTCTTGGAGTGGCGGTGAAAGTGTCAAATTTGAATCTACCGACACAACTTTTACAGACTCAAATCCTCCAAAAAACACTAAACTAACTTATAGAATTAGTGCAATTGATGAGCATGGTTTGATTTCAAAATTTTCAGAAGAGAAAGAGTTCTCAATTAAATGACAAAGGATTTTTATGACAAAAAACATTACTGAAATTTCAGAAAGCGAAAAAAAAGATATTTTTTACACTCTTGTTTCTCCGAGACCAATTGCATGGATTGTTACAGAATCAAAGAGTGGAGTTGTGAATATTGCACCATTCAGTTTCTATAATTTGATTTCAACAAAACCTGTTACTTTAATGGTAGCAATTGGAAATAAATTGGACGGAACTCCAAAGGATACTTTGCGAAATATTCGAGAAACAGGAAAAGCTACAATTTGCAATGTCATTCCTGCGGATTTAGAAAAGATGAAAAAAAGTGGAGAATCTCTTTCAGAAAATGAGAGCGAAGCGGAGAAATTTGGAATTGAGACTGAAAAAACTTTTGATGATTTTCCTCCACGAATTATAAATTCAACATCATCTATTTTCTGTACTTTTGCGGGTGAAATGGAGGGACTCCAGAGTAAAACAATTCCACTTTTTCTAATTGGTGCAAAACTTCATCTTGGCGATGAGGTCAGTGAAATTCAGCAAATTGCGACAACAAAAAACGGTTATGGTGAATGCTAGTCAAAACTTCGCAAAAGATTTTGATTGTTCGCCTCTCTGCTCTTGGCGATATTATTCACTCTTCTGCGGTTTTGCCTTTTATTAAAAAGGCAATTCCAGGAATTCAAATAGATTGGCTTGTTGAAGTTCAATTTCAACAAATCCTTGAAAATAATCCCTATATCCGACACATTCACACTGTTGATTTAAAACAGTTCAAACGAAACAAAAATTTTATAAATTTCCAAAAAGTCCTTTTGCAACTGAATAAGATTAGAATGGAATATAAATATGATCTTATTATTGATATGCAGGGGCTTTTAAAATCCTCTCTTATTTCAAGATACATCTCAAACAAGGTTCATGGATTTTCTTGGAATTCTGCAAAAGAGGGTTTCTGCTCTCTGTTTTACAACTCAACAACAAAAATTTCATACTCTGAAAATAAGATTTGGCGAAACTTCGCACTTGTGAATGATGCTCTCAATTTAGATTTTAAAGAAGAAGATATTCTTAAAAAACGACCTCATCTTTTTTGTATGAACTCTTTTCCAAAAGCAAAGGGGCAAATTATTTTTGTTATTGGTTCGAGCATGGACCAGAAAAATTATCCAAAAGAGAAATTTTTAGAACTTGCTAGAGAATTAGATAAGCCAATTTCTATTGTTTGGGGAAATGAAAAAGAGTTTGAAATTGCTGAATGGATTGCAAATAAAACTGGAAATGCAATTGTTGCACCAAAATTAAGTTTAAATCAACTCAAACACTATGTTTTATCGTCTGATTTAGTTATCGGAAACGACACGGGCCCAACTCACCTTGCTTGGGCGATGAATGTTCCATCAATCGTGCTTTTTGGAATGACACCAATTGAACAGATGATTGAGACAAATATAAATAAATATTTAAAATCAGAAAGTGAAGTTGATCCAGAAGATTTAGACAAAGACGACTACTCAATTTGTGATATTGAAGTTGGGGATGTTGTTAAACTCGCACTTCAATTATTGGAAAAGGAGGAGCGAAATATTACACATTAATTCACTTGCAATTGGAAAATTTGACGGTTTGCATTTAGGACATAGAGAGCTTTTCTCAAAACTCTCTAAAAATGGTGGAGTCTTGATAATAGACAAGAAACGAGAAAAATATCTTTTACCTCCAAAATACAGAGAAAACTTTTTAGAATTCCCAATTTTTTTCTATAAATTCGAGGATATTTTTCATCTTTCTGGTGGGGAATTTTTGGAAAAACTTATTTCTGATTTTCCAAATTTAGAACATATTGTTGTTGGATATGATTTTCGTTTTGGTGAAAATAGAACCTCATCGGCAAATGATTTGCACAAACTTTTTGATGGAAAAATATCAATTGTTGATGAGGTCAAAATCGATAATATTTCAGTCCATTCAAAAGAGATTGCAAACCGTTTAGAAAATGGAGAAATTGAAAAAGCAAATCTACTCCTTGGTAGGAATTACTCAATTTTTGCCAAACATTTTCGCGAACGAGGTTTAGGCAGTCAGGAAATTTTTCCAACTCTCAATTTGCAAAATAGAAATTTTCTATTTCCAAAAAGTGGAGTCTATAAAACAGAGACAAAAATTAAAAAAGAGGTTTTGGAGTCAATAACTTTTATTGGTAATCGTGAAAGTTCTGATAATAAATTCTCTTTTGAAACTCATGTTTTGGATAGAGATTTAGAAAACAGAAACTTTGGAGAAATCGAAACTCAATTTCTCTCTTTTATTCGTGAAAACAGGAAATTTGGAAATCTTTCTGAATTAAAAAAGCAAATTCAAAAAGATATTGATTTTGTTAAAAATTAAATCGGTGGGAGCTTGTAACCGTGAGGAAGCAGAATGAAAAACGAGGCATCTCTTTTCATTTTTCCTGCAAGTTCTCCCGCCTTATTTCCAAAACCAAAAAACAGATCAGCCCGAATTCGTCCCTTAATAGCACCGCCAACATCTTGTGCGATAAAAAGGTGATTCAAAATTCCATCATCAGACCCTTTTTCTTCGATAAAAACAGGCAAATTTAACGGGATAAATTTCCGATCAACTGCAATTGTGCTTCGTGGAACTAAATTTGTGCCAAGCGAACCAAGAGCAACTCCCGCACCAGTCTCTTCAAAAAATATAAAACTTCTGTTGTAGTAAAGCACATCATCGGCATGTTCTGGATTATCTCGTATCCAAGATTTTATATATTGTGCGGAGAGTTTGTAAAGCGGAACTTTGAATTTTTTATTGATATATTTTCCAATTGAACGGTATTTGTAGCCATTTTGACCAGCAAAACCGACTCCGATTTTTGAACCATCTCTTAAGCGAATTGTTCCAGAACCTTGAATATGTAAAAAAGCTCTTTCGACTCGATCTTCTACCCAGCAAATAACATCGGCATCAATTCCCTTGTCAATTTGTTCATGTGTTTTATACGGCAATCTATAATCTCGCGGTTTTTTGTAAATTGGATATTTAAAACGAGATGTCTTTTTTCGACTACCTTCCAAAAGCGGAACATAATATCCAGTAACAACACCGTCGAGTCTCTCGGTTTTATAATCAATAACAAGATACGGAGTAAAATTATTTTCAAAAAATAGCTTTATTTGATATGGAGAAACCTTTTCAGATTGGAGGAATTTTGCACGGTCGCAAATTTGTGGCACATTTGTTTCACTCTTTTTTTCACAGCCTCGAACAAAAGCTTCTAAAGAACCTCGTAAATCGTCGCCATCCCAACTAGAAATTTCACGATAATCAACTTCAAGCATCTGCATATCTCCGCGATTTATCCAATTTCGTGAAAAGGAGATTTCTGGAAAACGATTCTCAATTTTTGTAGCAAGTTCTCCACCTTTATCCCAAGTCATCGGTTTTTCATTCATTTGAGAACATGATGTAACTAAAATTAGTAAAACTGGTAAAAAGTATTTCAAAATGACTCCCTTAATTTTTGGTCGAGTTGGCTATTCTTTGGAATTATGTAAAAATCTGAAAGTTCCATAAATGGAAAATCTGTTGAATTGTCTCCTGCTCCAAAAACTATTTTCGGTTTCAATTCGTCGATGAGGTGCTGAACTCCAACACTTTTATTTAAAAAATTTGGAATTAGTGCAAAAGAGGCATCATTTTTATAAATGTAAAAATCATTTAGATTTTGCTCTTTTTTGAAACTCTCAACAAGATTTTCAACTTCAAGGGAAATTTTCTTGTTTTCGCGAAAACTTTTGTTGTAAATATTTACATAGAAATTCTCAATATTTTTGACAATTGGACTCTTTTCACCCATATTTTTTGAAATAAAATTTTGGAAATCTGCTCGAATATCTTTTAAATTTGGAATAGATTTGTATTTTGTTTTCATTTCACTTTCCCAATCTCTATCAACTTCGCCATTTCGGATTAGTGTTCCTGAAAAATTCAAAACAGCATCACCTAAATGAAAATCTTTCCAAAAAATTGTTCGGCGATATGATTCAAAAGTTCGTGCAGTTGTTGGAATAATTTTAAAAATATTTTGAAGAGTTTTCAAAATTTCTAATCGTTCGGAGTAAATATGGGAAGATGGTTTTCCGTCGCGACCAAAAGCCCCCGTTTCTACATTTTTAGAAAAATCAGTTTTTCGAGTTGTAGAAATTAGAGTGTCGTCTAAATCTGTGAAAATTAATAAATCACTTTTTATCACAAAACCCCTTTTTTGTTTAAAAGGATTCTATCAAGT
>AKKQ01000056.1 GCA_000276965.1 Thiovulum sp. ES
TTGAATAAAAAAAAGTTAGCGACGACCTACATTCCCACCCCCGTAGGGGGCAGTATTATCGGCGATGGAGAACTTAACTTTCAGGTTCGGAATGGAACTGAGTGTATCCTCTCCTCTATTGTCACTAACAAAGAAGTTTTGTTGATAGCCAAAAAACAAATTCACCAGAGTGGTAGTTTCTTGGAAAAGTCAAACGATTGATTAGTATTGGTCAGCTAAATGTATCACTACACTTACACATCCAACCTATCAAACTTGTAGTCTTCAAGTTATCTTCAGGGAAAGTTCATCTTGAAGATGGCTTCGAGCTTAGATGCTTTCAGCTCTTATCACAACCGTGCTTAGCTACCCAGCGATGCTCTTGGCAGAACAACTGGTACACCAGTGGCACGTTCATCCCGGTCCTCTCGTACTAGGGACAAACCTTCTCAACTTTCCTGCGCCCACGGAAGATAGGGACCGAACTGTCTCACGACGTTCTGAACCCAGCTCGCGTACCGCTTTAAATGGCGAACAGCCATACCCTTGGGACCTGCTCCAGCCCCAGGATGCGATGAGCCGACATCGAGGTGCCAAACCTCCCCGTCGATGTGAGCTCTTGGGGGAGATCAGCCTGTTATCCCCGGGGTACCTTTTATCCTTTGAGCGATGGTTCTTCCACGCAAAACCACCGGATCACTATGACCGACTTTCGTCTCTGCTTGACGTGTATGTCTTACAGTCAGGCTGGTTTATGCCATTACACTCTACAAACGATTTCCAACCGTTTTGAACCAACCTTTGTAAGCCTCCGTTACTCTTTAGGAGGCGACCGCCCCAGTCAAACTACCCACCAGACATTGTCCTGAATGAGGATAACTCATCGCAGTTAGCAAACAGAATATTTAAGGGTGGTATCTCAAGGATGCCTACTTATGAACTAGCGTCCATATATCGACAGCTCCCACCTATCCTGCACATAAATATCCCATCTGCAGTGTCAAGCTATAGTAAAGGTCCACGGGGTCTTTCCGTCTTTCCGCGGGTAGGAGGAATTTTCACCTCCACTACAATTTCACCAGATCTGTGATTGAGACAGCTCCCATCTCGTTACACCATTCATGCAGGTCGGTATTTAACCGACAAGGAATTTCGCTACCTTAGGACCGTTATAGTTACGGCCGCCGTTTACTGGTGCTTCGGTTCAATGCTTCGTTGCCTAACACATCCCCTTAACATTCCAGCACCGGGCAGGTGTCACACCCTATACATCCAATCGCTTGTTGGCAGAGTGCTGTGTTTTTGGTAAACAGTCGGGAGGGACTCTTTGCTGAGACTTTCCGAAGAAAGCACACCTTATACCGAAGATACGGTGCTATTTTGCAGAGTTCCTTAATCACAGTTCTTCTGCGCGCCTTAGAATACTCATCTCACCCACCTGTGTCGGTTTACGGTACGGGCAATTGTAGATATGCTTAGGAACTTTTCTAGGCACGACGGCATCCCTGATTCTCCTCGCTCCCCGAAGGGTTTGAAGAGCCTGTAACACTTCGCAAACAGGGACGGATTTACCAATTCCCTTAACTTTGTGCTTCGAGCCGCTAATCCATCAGCGACCTCAGATAGCCCTATGCGTCCTTCCATCACGCTCTACAACTGGTATCGGAATATTAACCGATTTGCCATCGTCTACCCCTTTCGGACTCGACTTAGGACCCGACTAACCCTACAATGACGAGCATCGTGTAGGAAACCTTGGGTTTTCGGCGAAGAGGATTCTCACCTCTTTTATCGCTACTCATACCTGCATGCTCACTTCTAAGCTCTCCAATGCTCCTCGTCGGTACATCTTCAGCGACCTTAGAACGCTCTCCTACCACTCTGAAACAAGTTCAGAGTCTGCAACTTCGGTGTCTATCTTAGCCCCGTTATATTTTCCGCGCATCATCGCTAGATTAGTGAGCTGTTACGCTTTCTTTAAAGGGTGGCTGCTTCTAAGCCAACCTCCTAATTGTCAAAGCAATGTCACATCGTTTTCCACTTAGATAGAACTTTGGGACCTTAGTTGGCAGTCTGGGTTGTTCCCCTCTCGACGGTGGATTTTATCACCCATCGCCTGACTCCCGAGATTACACATAGAGTATTCGGAGTTTGATTGGGTTTGGTACCGCGGTGAGCAGCCCTAGCCCATTCAGTGCTCTACCCCTCTATGCTACTACTCGAGGCTATACCTAAATATATTTCGGAGAGAACCAGCTATCACCGAGTTTGATTGGCCTTTCACCCCCATCCACACGTCATCGGAAAGCTTTTCAACGCTTACCCGTTCGGTCCTCCACTGGCTCTTACACCAGCTTCAACCTGCACATGGATAGATCACTCGGTTTCGGGTCTGCACTGTTTGACTAATCGCCCTATTAAGACTCGCTTTCGCTCCGGCTTCAATTTAACCTTGCCAAACAACACAACTCGCAGGTTCATTATGCAAAAGGCAGTCCATCACACATAAAAAGTGCTTTGAATGATTGTTAGTTAATGGTTTCAGGTTCTATTTCACTCCCCTCACTGGGGTTCTTTTCACCTTTCCCTCACGGTACTTGTTCGCTATCGGTCTGATGGTAGTATTTAGGGTTGGAGGGTGGTCCCCCCATATTCAGTCAAGATTACACGTGTCCCGACCTACTCATTCGTGTTCCTAGTTCCAGAAGAGAAATTTTGAATACGAGACTTTCACTCTTTGTAGTTCAACTTTCCAGAAGATTTTTCTATTTCTCAACCTAAATAACACAGCCCTGTTCCCATTTCGTTCGCCACTACTTTGGGAATCTCGTTTGATTTCTTTTCCTCTAGCTACTGAGATGTTTCACTTCACTAGGTTCGCGCAATGCTTAAAGGGTTGCCCTATTCGGAGATGCTCGAGTCAAAGTTTTTTGACAACTCGTCGAGCCTTATCGCAGTCTAATACGTCCTTCATCGCCTCCATCAGCCAAGGCATCCACCATTAACCTTGAGTAACTTTTCCAACTGCTACCACTCTGGTGAATCTGTTTTTACTTTTTGGCTATAAAATTCAACAACATTTTTTATAAGAACTAACGATTTTCGGTATCTTTCGATGTCCGTCTTTCGTTTCGTGGGTGGAATTGTAGTGAGTAGTTCCTTAAAATCAGCTTAAGTACAAATAAGTTAAAAAATAGATTTTAAATGGAAATTTAATTTATCTAAAGTTATAATACTAGTATAAAAAAATGATTGAGGAAAAAAGATGTTTGAGAGCATGTCAAAAATTAAAGAACACGAAAGTGATTTTAATTGCAAAGGCGAAGTGGATATTTTTTCAGGAAAAAGTCCTAAAAGTTGGAAAGATTCAGAAACAGGTTTGATTTGGGAGTTAAAAACAAAAGAGAACTTTGACAAACAATACACTTATAAAGAAGCACTTCAACATATGGATAATCTCAATAGATATTTTTATGATCGTTCTTTTAAATGGAGAATACCTACAATTGATGAATTAATGACACTTGGTTCAGCAAAACTTTTTGATTATAGAAAGAAACATTTGAGTTATCACACAAGAGTAAGCTGGAGAAAAAAAATTGAAGATTCTCGAAATGGTAGAGTTTTTGCCAAAAAACCTATTTCAGGTTTTATGAATCATCAAGTTGATAGCTGGTATTGGAGTTCAACAAAGAGTGAAGATTTTACAAAGTCAGATAAAAATCAGACATTAACTGTCGAGAGAGATAATGAAAAAATGTGGGTTGTCAATTTTTTTGAAGGTGGAAATTTTCACAACGGAATTGATCAGAGGAATTCGGTTATCTGTGTAAGAAACAGATAATTTTTTTATGGAGGAGAGTTCCTCCATAGATTTTGTTTTAAATAAAAGAGTTCTTACTCTTCTACAATAGCAGTTTCTCGATTTCTCATGTCAGCACCAATGTCTTCTCTGTGTGAAGGAGAATCGCCGATAGCATCCCAAACGATACAACCCTCAGTAGGACAAGCAGTAGCACATGCAGGAACATCGTGATGTCCAACACATTCTACGCATTTCTCACCATGAACATAGTGAAATTCTTCACCTGTTGGGTTCTCATCCTCATCAACAATTGCTTCAGTTGGACATTCATCAATACAAGCACCACAGTTAATACATGTGTCATTAATATAAACAGCCATAAGACCACCTTTATTTAAACTATTTTCAAAATTCTAGCACAATCAAAGCTTATTTCAACTTATGGACAAGATTCCATAAATATGGAGAAAAGGAGAGAATATAGAGAGAAAAATATTTACTGTCAAGAAAACGAATTCTTTTTAAATACTCTCGAGCCTCTTTAGTTTTTTTCTCTTTTATAAGATAGATTGCTTTGTAGTAGAAGACTTTTGCATATGCAAAACGAACCTCATCGCTATTTTGGAGTTCTGTGAAGTTTTTTAAAATTCTGTCAAGAGTCATTTTCATCTCAAGCCACCAACGAGAAACTTTTTTAGAAGTTAAAGATGAAGATGTTTTTCTGTACTTTACAAGTGGAGCGGAAATAACACCAATCTCTTTTTTTGATGCAATTTCCATAAATAGATCATAATCTGGTGAAAACTCCATCTGCGGATTAAAAGATATGTTGAAATTGTTTCTCAATAAAACTGTTTGCATGTTTATTTCGTATCTTTTAAGAAGATGTTTAAAAATATTTCCGCTCTCTGCAAAAACAGAATATTTTGTTGTCTCAATACTGTTTTCATTAATAAAGAAAAAAGAGGAGTAGCACATCTGAAAATTTTGGTTTTTATCCATCAATTCAAGTTCTGTTTCCAATTTTTCAGGCAACCAAGCATCATCTGTATCTAAAAAAGCTAAATATTCACTTTTACAAAATAGCAAACCAAAATTTCTTGCTTCTCCAAGAGAAACATTTTTCTCTGTTTTGTAATATTTGATTTTTTCATCGTAATCTTCTAAAATCTCTTTACTTCCATCTGTTGAGCAATTGTCAATAAAAATAACTTCCCAATCTGAAACTGTTTGTGCATAAACTGAATCAATCGCTTCTTTTAAATATCTTTTACAGTTGTAGCAATTCATTAAAATTGATGTCATTCTAAATCCTTAGGTTTTTTTTTCTGATCTTAAGCTCATTTTAATTAAGCGATCTGTTTTTTTATACATTTTTTCATAGAGTTTGACAAGCGATAAGAAAAGAGTCATTATTGCTGGTCCTAAAATCATTCCCCAAAATCCAAAAGTTGATAAACCAGCAATCATTGAAAAGAAGATTAATAGTTCATTGACATAAACTTGACTGTTCATAACTCTCAAATGAATATATCTAATAACAGCAGGTTTTATTATTGTATCGGCAACAAATGCAATTATAACTATTGAGTAAATCATAATTATTATACCGTTTGCAAAATTCCCATTTGAAAATTCGTAAATTAAAATCGGCAACCACATAAGCATTCCACCGATAACAGGAATAAGAGATGAAAAACCGTAAAGAATTCCAAACAGAAGTGGATTATATCCGTAGTAAGACATAATTATTGAAAAAAGTCCGCCTTGCAAGGCAGCATTTACAACAATTGAATAAAAAACAGTTCCCATAACAACTGATATTTCTTTAAAAAGCGAAACCGTGTCCTGTGCTGATAGTGGAATTATTCTTTTAAAGTATCGAACAAGTTTGTTTCTATAAAACTGAACAAAAAAGTAGAATATAATAATAAGAAGTGAATCTTTGAAAAATATTACACTTTCCCCAACAATTCCAATCAAATATCTTAATATGTCTTTCTCTATTTGTGCAATATTTATAGAAATCAAAAACTCTTTGACATCTCCTTTTATTGAATCTAAATAGTCTGGAATAAAAGATATGAAATCATTTGGAGTCGGAACAGAAATAACATCAACATATTTCGGGTTTATACTGCTAAAAAATACTACTGCCTGATAAATAAAATATCCGATTGGTGCAAAAAATAGCAGAGCTAAAACAATTGTTGATATAAATGCTCCCCAAAATTCAGACTTGAAAAAAATTGTTAGTTTGTTATATAAAGTTGAAGTTGCTATTGAAAAAAGAACAGCAAGAAGCATTGTTAAAAGAAAAGGCTCAAAAAGTATTAAGAGCCAATAAATACTGAAAAATAGAATAATTCCTAAAAAGTATTTTGCATTCACAAGAAGCTCCTAAATTATTATTTTTTGTTTAGATTTTTTAATCTAAATTATAACCAAAGGAGTTCCAAAAAAAATTTTGGTCTAAATCAAGTTTTGCAAGTTTCTCTTTTCAATCTCTAAAAAAGTATTTTCCCCATGCCCTGTGTAAATTGGTGCATTTTCTGAAAAAGTCTCAATAAATCTTTTCAAGCTCTCCACCATTTTTTCACGGTTTGAAGTTGGTAAATCAAAACGACCAATTGAACCCCTGAAAATCAAATCCCCAACAAAAAGAGAATTTTCAATCTCAATTACACAACTCCCTTCTGTATGTCCAGAAAAAAGATGAAATAAAATTTCAATTCCATGTATTTCAATTTTACCTTCAACAAAATTCACACTTTTAAAAGATTTAAATCCAGAAAAACGACCAAATGGATCATTTTGCAAAAGCATTTCGTCTCCTTTGTGAATGTAGATAGGAATATTGAATTTTTCAGAAATCTTTTCAGCATCAAAAACATGATCGAAATGCCCATGAGTTAGCAAAACTGCAACTGGATTTTTTGCATCTTTTTCAACCCAATCAGCTGAACCAACACCACTA
This sequence comes from Thiovulum sp. ES, assembly GCA_000276965.1. Lineage (NCBI taxonomy): Bacteria > Pseudomonadati > Campylobacterota > Epsilonproteobacteria > Campylobacterales > Sulfurimonadaceae > Thiovulum > Thiovulum sp. ES. Next base: position 6,762 of record AKKQ01000056.1, read on the forward strand.
TCTATAACAAATTGAAATTCACCAAAGTCTAAAATATAACAATTTGTTTGATAATCTCCCATCGGAGCTTTTTTAATTTCCATTTTCCACACTTGTTTTTAGACAAATTATAGCATAAATGAATATTTTAAAATATTTTATTTTATAATAAAGCTAATCTTTTTACTTAAAAAATAAATCTATATCTTATGTTTAAGAAAAGTGAAAATAAAAAAAGTATAACCCGTGGTTTTTGGAATAACTTTCCGAAACTACGGCTTAAGTTTCAAAAGTTATTTTTAGACAAAAAACATAATAAATTTAGAATTTTTACAAAATAAATTTGTTTTCTTAAACAAAGGTTTGGAAATAGCTTGTTTTTAAGTTTAAAAGGAAATTTACATCTATTCTTAAGAATAAATTCTAATTTAAATACTTAAGAATATGCAAAAATAAAAAAGTGTTTCACATACGATTTTGAACACTTGAGTTTCTTTTAACATCGATAAATACGGAATTTAAGTTTAAATAGATTTTTGATAAATTTTCAAGTCGATTTTTTGATTTTATGTATTTAAGATTCAGGTTTAGAGATTAAATTTAGTTATCTGTTTTTTTGTCGGATTCTCTCCGACAAGATTTAAAATTTTAAAGTCCCATTTTATCTGGATTTAAAATATTGTTTGGGTCAAATGCTTTTTTGATACTTCGGAAAAGTTCCATTTCTGCATCGGTAAAAGCCATTTTCATATATGGGGCTTTTGCCATTCCAATTCCGTGTTCGCCTGAAAGAGTTCCGCCTAAATCAATTGTAGCTTGAAAAACTTCTTCAATTGCTTTGTAACCTCGTTCGACCTCATCGGGATTTTTGCCATCAATCATAACATTTGTGTGAATATTGCCGTCGCCCGAGTGTCCAAAACATGGAATTTTCAAATCATATTTTTCACCAATTTCACCAAATTTTCGGAGAGTTTCAGGTAATTTGCTTCGCGGAACTGTTACATCTTCATTTATCTTTTTGCTTCCGTAAATTGAGATAGCTTGACTTGCATTCCGTCGAGCAAACCAAATATCTTTTGCCTCTTCATCATTTTTTGCAATTTTCAATTCCGTCGCACCATTTTCCTTAAAAACTCGCTCAATTGTGTCAAGCTGAATTTTTAAATCCTCTTCCAAGTCGCCATCAACATCAGTAACAAGAATTGCACCCGCATCTTTTGGCAAACCTTTTTGGAACTTTTCTTCAACTGCCTCAATTGTCAATTTGTCCAAAAACTCCATAGCAACAGGTGTTACTCCACTTGCCATTGTTTTAAACACGGCATTCATAGCATCATCAACACTTGGAAAAATTCCCATCGCTGTTTTAGACAGTTTTGGTTTTGAGAGAAGTTTCATTGTGATTTCTGTGATGACTGCAAGAGTTCCCTCACTCGCTATCAGAATTCCCGCAATGTTATATCCTGCGACATCTTTAATTGTCCGTTTTCCTGCTCGAATAATTTCACCATTTGGTAAAACAGCCCGAATTGCCATGACATAATCTTTTGTAATTCCATATTTTGCAGCTCTCATTCCACCCGCATTTTCAGAAACATTTCCTCCAATTGTCGAATAGTTTTCACTCGCAGGGTCTGGAGGATAAAAAAGACCTTTTGCCTCCACTGATTTTTGTAAATCCATATTGATAACAGCAGGTTGAACCACAGCCACCATATTTTCCATATCGATTTCAAGAATTTTGTTCATGTGCTTTTCAAGTGCAAGAACAATTCCGCCACTTTTTGGAAGCGAACCGCCTGTAAAACCGCTACCTGCTCCTCGTGGAACAATTGCGATTTTTTTCTCATTACAATATTTTAAAACTCCACTAACATCTTCTTCATTTCGTGGAAAAACAACCGCATCAGGCTCAAAACGAGTTCGAGTTGCATCGTAAGAATAAGCGATGAGGTGAGCCTTGTCTGAATAGATATTCTCTTTGCCCACAATCTTTTCTAGGTTTTCTAAATCTTTTTTCTCTATCATTTTTTATCCTATATTTGGGAAATTCTATCAATTTTTAATGTTTTATGAAAAACGAAAATCAGCATAATCTGATGGAATTGTGTAGTTTTTTGTCTCAACTTTTGTGTCAAAAATGGATTTTTGAAAACCGATTTCAAAAAGTTTATCAAGAGCTTTCTCTTCAGTATCACTAATATTTATAGACTGGTTGTTTGCATAAAGATTTAAATATTTTTCCAACTCATCTTTTTCAATTCGAACAAGGTCTCTTTCAAGTAGCATTTTTGAGAGAATTGGGCTGTTTTTCACCGCAACACGAACACCATCTTGAATAATTTGTTGCAATTTTATTGCTGTTGTTAGCGGGAAGCTTCGTCGGATTGCCATTCCTCCAAGTGGTAAAGGAGTCTCTTTTCCTGCGAAATTTTGCCAAATATCCCAAATTTCAGCTTCAACCTCCAACTCATTGGAGAAATTTAAAATCGATTCGTGAATTAAAACACCAGCATCAACTTCACCAGAAATAACAGCATTCTCAATTTCTAAAAAATTATAATATTTTATTCGTGCTTCAGGGTAGGCGAGTTTAAAAAGAAGGGCATTTGTCGTATTTTCTCCAGAGAGGGCGACTCTAAAATTTCGTTTTAGAACTTTATCTTTTCTTCTAATCAACTTTGGACCATAGCCATCTCCAAAACTTGTTGCACTATTTAAAAGGGCATACTCGTCACGAATTCGCGGATACAAACCAAAACTGATTGCAGTTATATCGTAAGTGCCTTTAAGTGCCTCAACATTTAGAGTTTCAATATCAAGTGCGATACTCTCAAACTCAAATTCTGGCGAACTAATCCAACCAAACTTTATTGCATAAAACATAAAAATATCGTCCGCATCTGGAGAGTGAGCAACAGTAATTCTCTTTTTCATTTTTTTGTAATCCTCGATTTGTTTCTAAATCAATTATAGCTATTTTGTTGAAATTGTGTTTTGAATTTGTCGGAGTTTTCCCGACAAAATTGTTTTAAGAGAGACTTTTTCTAAGTGCAGATTCAATATCTGGATATTTGAATTTAAATCCACTTTCAAGAATTCGTTTTGGAAACATTGTTTCTCCATCAATAAGAACTTTCGCACCTTCGCCAAAAATAAGTTTGACAACAAAAGCAGGAAGCGGGAAAATTGTCGGACGATGTAAAACTTTTCCAAGAGCTTTTGTCATTCCTAAATTTGTTGTTGGTTCAGGTGTGCCTAAATTAAAAACACCACTCAGTCTATTTTCAATTGCAAAAGTGTAAAAGTCGATGAGGTCGTCAATTTGGATAAAACTAACAGCCTGTTTTCCCGTGCCAATTCTTCCACCAAGTCCGAGTTTAAAAGGAAAAAGCATTTTTTGCAAAGCTCCACCTTTTCCAAGAACAACACCAAAACGGAAAATTGCAATTCTCATTCCTAAATCTTCGCCTCGTTTTGCTTCACTTTCCCAATTTTGACAAAGATTTGAGAGAAAAGAATCCGCGAAATCAGTACTCTCTTCGTTGTGAGTTCCGCTATTTTTATAAATTCCAACAGCAGAAGTTGAAATAAGCATTTCAGGTTTCTTTTCAAGCTTTTCAATTGAATCTAACAACATTTTCGTTGTATCAATTCTGCTTTTTCTAAGAACTTTTTTATACTTCTCACTCCATCTTTTTACAATTGAAGAACCTGCTAAGTTTATAACAATATTGACATCTAAAAGAAGTTGAGAAAGGCGATCTTCTGAAAAATCATTTCTAGTAATTTGCACGACCTCATCGCCGTTTGAAACCAATTTTTGAACCAACTCTTTTCCGACAAAACCAGTTGAACCTGTTATTGCAATTTTCATCAAAGACCTCCGCTTTTTTTTGTTGAAATATTCTATCGCTTTTGAGACTTTCTAAAATTAAGTGAAAAAATTTGTTACTCTTATAAAGTTAAATTTTAAAAAGTGAGAAAATGGAAATTAAAAAAATTAATTTTAAAAGTGGTTTTCAAATCTTTGTCGCAAAATTGAAAGAGTTCCTTGATGTTGAACTTGTCTATTATGCAAGTAGTTTAAGTTTTTATACAATCTTCTCAATCATCCCTCTCTTGATAATCATCTTTTCTATTTTTACAAAATTACCAAGTTTTGATGATTTTTATATCGATATTCAAAATTTTGTTTTCGAGCATATTCTACCTGCCCACAAAGAAGTTATAAAAGAGTATCTTGATATTTTCCTGCTGAACACTTCCAAAGTTGAATTTATCGGTGTTATTTATGTCGTTATCACTTCAATTATGTTTTTTCAAAACTATGAATATATTGTAAATCGAATGTTCAAGTCAAAAGTGAGAAGTTTTTGGAGTTCCCTAACTCTCTATTGGACAATGATAACTCTTTTGCCAGTTGTTTTAATTGCCTCAATTTATCTTTCACTCCATTTCTATCATGTTTTGGAAATTCATGGATACACTTTTGGAGGAGCATCTCTAAAAATTCCCTATCCATTTTTTATGATTTGGTTTCTCTTTTTTATAAGCTACCGAATTTCAATTACTGTGCCAATAAAAAATAGAATTGTTCTACTTGCTTCTTTTGTTGGTGCAATTTCTTGGGAGTTTGCAAAAACTGGTTTTGTATATTATGTTCTTTACAACACAACATATTTGTCAATTTACGGCTCGTTTGCAATTTTGATGTTTTTCTTTTTGTGGATTTATCTTTCGTGGATTATTTTTCTATATGGTTTAAAACTAGCTCATGTTCTCTCCGATAAGCAGGAAGCAAAAGCCTAATCTTTTCCCGTTTTAAAACCGGGAATCTTTTTGCAACCCTAATTCTTTTCTTATTAACTAAAGAATTACTAAAACCTGCACAAATTAAATATTTTGTCAGGTT